>JBAYYO010000257.1:0-3720 GCA_041672985.1 Syntrophomonas sp.
CAACATCCAGATGACCATAAGCCTGATTACCCCGATAGCGATAGAAGAAGGACTGAGATTTGCTATCCGCGAAGGTGGAAGAACTGTAGGTTCCGGAGTTGTTACCAGTATTGATGGGTAAAGAAGGTTCCGGTCCCCGCTGCTCGATAATTGGAGTTTAAGGTGGAGTTGTTGACATATAATAATGCAATGTGCTAGAGTATTGTAGTATTTTTGCGCACAGGATGGAGGTGTCGTGGTGAGGGTTGGAATTACATTAGCGTGTACTGAATGCAAACAGCGTAACTATAGAACCACCAAGGACAAAAAACAGAACACCGAGAAAATGGAAGTTAGAAAGCATTGTAAATTTTGCAATGCTCATACCGTTCACAAAGAGACCAAGTAAACGTGGGGGAGTGAGTTATATTGGCGAAGGACAGTGTCTCCACGGGAAACGCGAGCAACATTAAAAACTGGTGGAATAGTGGCAAACAATATTTTACCGGAGTGTATAATGAATTAAAAAAGGTCCATTGGCCGGGCCGAGTGCAGTTAATAGGTTATACCGGTGTGGTATTATTATCAGTAGCCATTGTTGCATTGATATTATGGCTTTTTGATAGTGGGCTTTCCTTTTTGCTGGAAAGGCTAACCAAGGTTTTTGCATAAAGAGGAGATGGTTCTAATTACCACCGAAGAGCAATTAACCCCGGATAAGTATTCTGATATGGCCGATGACAGCCCTGAAACCGAGATTAATCAAACGGAAAAGAAGGGTGAATGGTATGTGGTGCATACCTATTCTGGCTATGAAAACAAAATAAAGGTGGATCTTACCAAACGCGTTGAATCCATGAACATGCAGGATAAAATATTCGATATAATTATTCCGGAAGAACAGGAAGTCGAATACAAGGGCGGTAAAAAGAAGGTAACCACCAAAAGGGTATTCCCCGGTTATGTAATTGTAAATATGATCATGACTGAAGATTCATGGTATGTGGTTCACCATACGCCTGGAGTAACTGGATTTGTCGGCAGCGGTACCAAGCCTATCGCTTTACAAGATGACGAGATTAATAAGATACTCACCCAAATGGGCCTCATGGGCAAAAAACCGCGGGTGATCAACCTTGAGATTGGGGAAAATATACGCGTCAATAGCGGCCCCTTTGAGAATTTCGAAGGAGTGGTAAAAGAGCTACTGTTGGATCGTGGTAAGGTAAGGGTTAATATTTCCATGTTTGGCAGGGAGACTCCTGTAGAACTGGATTATGAACAAATCAATAAAATATAAGGAGGTGTAACAGTGGCCAAAAAGGTTAAGGATAAAGTTAAGCTTCAGATAGCAGCAGGCAAAGCGACGCCGGCACCGCCAGTGGGACCTGCTCTGGGTCAATTTGGAGTAAACATAATGGGATTTTGTAAAGAGTATAACGCCAAAACCGCCAACCAAGCAGGATATATCGTGCCGGTAGAAATAACCGTCTACGAAGACCGTTCTTTTACTTTTGAACTAAAATCGCCGCCTGCTTCAGATCTTTTGAAAAAAGCAGCCAGTTTGGAAAAGGGATCCGGTGACCCAAAGAAGAATAAAGTGGGCAAGGTTCCTCGTGCCAAACTACTGGAGATAGCCGAAGCCAAGAAAGCAGACTTAAACGCTGCCGACATGGATGCAGCCGTAAAAATGATTGAAGGTACCGCGCGCAGCATGGGATTGGAAGTTATTGATTAGAATGACCCCCGTCTAAATTCGAAGCAAGCTTAGTATAGCTATAGAATTGTTGCAGTAATGCGCTGACACATCGTGGGAGGATAATATCCGAATAACCACAGGGAGGTTTAATGATGAAAAGAGGAAAAGCTTACAAAGAGGCAGTAGCTAAGATAGAAAAAGATCGATTATATGAGCCGGTTGAGGCACTAAAACTGGTTAAAGAGATGGGAACTGCCAAATTCGACGAGACCGTTGAGGTCCATGTGAAATTGGGCGTAGATCCGCGCCATGCTGATCAGCAGGTTAGAGGAACCGTTAGTTTACCTCATGGAACCGGCAAAACCCTTAGAGTATTAGTTTTTGCTAAAGGCGAGAAAGTTAAAGAAGCCGAACAGGCTGGAGCCGACTATGTAGGTGCCGAGGATTTTGCGGAGAAAATCCAGGGGGGTTGGTTTGATTTCGATGTAGCCGTTGCTACCCCTGATATGATGTCGGTGGTTGGTAAGCTGGGTAAGATATTGGGCCCCAGAGGCTTGATGCCTAACCCCAAAGCAGGAACCGTAACATTTGATATAGAGCGTACCATAACGGAACTTAAAGCCGGCCGGATAGAATACAGGATCGATAAGACCTCCATCATACACGTTCCAATTGGAAGGGTATCATTTGAGGTTGAGAAACTGGAAGACAATCTGAATGCCTTTGCCGAAGCTCTAATTAAGGCCAAACCAGCTGCAGCTAAAGGCCAGTATATGCGTTCGGTTAACATCTGTTCCACGATGGGACCTGCTGTTAAGGTTAACCCGCTGATATTAATTGCAGCTAACAAGTAACCTAAATGGGTTTTTTATAAAAAAGAAAATACAAACTGTAGACAGCCGGTGGCGAAAGCCTTAAAAACTGATTGCCCGCTGAGGTTTATGAAGATAATGACTGTTCACCTTGTATAAGGGGGGCAGTTTAAAGACCTCTGCGCGACTGTTAGCAGGGGTTTTTTAATGGAGATTTTATTTTTTAATGCGAGGAGTTGTCATTTGCATTGAGTCGGAGTACAGGTACTCTGAATGCAAAAGCGGAAGGAACGATACTACATCCTCCAGTAAATAAAATAAGTCATTAATAATTGCAAAATTTAGCCAAGGGGGTGAGAAATGAATGTCCAGGATTGATGAAAAAAAACAGGTAGTAGAAGAGATCAAGCAAAAGCTGGAAGCAGCATCGCTAGTAGTGTGCACTGATTATCGGGGTCTTAATGTGGTACAGGTTACTGAATTAAGAAACAAACTGCGGGTACCTGGAGTGGAATATCGGGTTTTAAAAAATACCATGTTCCGTTTTGCCCTGCAGCAAGCCGGGTATGAGAATATAGCCGGTCAGATAACAGGCCCTAATGCCGTCATTTTTAGCAATGAGGATCCAGTTGGACCTGCCAAAACCATCACTGATTTTGCCAAGACCAATAAGCAATTAGAGATTACGTTAGGTATTCTGGAAGGCAAGTATTTGTCACCGGACGAAATCAAAAACCTGGCCCAACTGCCGAGCCGAGAGGTTTTATTGGGACAGGTGGTTGGTACCATGCAGGCTCCGATTACTTCCTTTGTAAGGGTATTAAATGCAAACCTAACCGGATTAGTCAGGGCGCTGGACGGAATCAGGGAGCAAAAGCAAGCTGGCTAGAACATCGCGTCTTGATTAAAACCGTAAACGAGTAAAGATCTGCAGCATACCAAGTAAAATAATGTAATAAATATAGGGAGGTTATTAATAATGAGTAAAGTACAGGATGTTATCGAAATCGTAAAGGGCCTGACCGTTCTGGAACTGTCAGAATTAGTTAAAGCACTAGAAGAGGAATTCGGCGTTAGCGCAGCTGCACCAGTGGCAGTCGCCGCTGCTGCTCCTGTTGCTGCCGCTGCTGCAGAAGAGCAGACCGAATTTGATGTAATATTAACCGGTGTAGGAGACAAGAAAATAAATGTTATCAAGGTAGTAAGAGAGATTACCGCTCTGGGGCTGAA
>JBAYYO010000258.1:0-3713 GCA_041672985.1 Syntrophomonas sp.
GGACATCCGGCATTATGTTCAGATTTAATGGAAGAGTGGCGAGCTGTTTTAGCCGACTCATTAGCTCTTTATGTTACAAGTAAAGGAATTATTAAGCGAGATAACTTTGAGAAACCAAATGAGGAGAGTGGAGTATATTTAGATGGCAATGGTTCTAAAGCTTATATCGCCGAATATGAGAAAAAGGTACGCAGCCGAGCCCATTACCTTACTTATGTTGATTATAGTGTAAGCTTTCGGAGAGCTATAGAAATGCAGTGTCAACGTCTGGCTAAAGCCGTTGAAGAGGGAGACCCAGCTATATATCAACCGGTGGTGATCAGATGATGCAAAGTATAAATCGAATTTTTGTCTTTGATGAATTCATTGCGGAAGAGAGGCGAAAATATTTGGTTGTAGTGATTTATGATATTGTGGACAATCGCCGTCGTGCAGCCTTTGCCAAATATCTGAAGGGCTTCGGGGTGCGTGTACAAAAATCAGCCTTTGAATGTATTTTACCCGATGCAAAATATCAAAAGCTGATTAAAGGAATACCCCAGTTAATAGGAAAAGAAGATCAAATTAGGGTTTACAAATTGACCAACAATGCTGATGTCAGAGCCTGGGGAACTGTTGAATTGCTTGAAGAGGAAGAAGTTGTGATTTTATAATTATTCAAAGAAATAATTTGAAGAGGTGATATTTTGCCTAAGATATTATTTAGTACTTTGGGGATGACCGACCCAATAAAAAATGACTATGATGGACCGTTATTACATATAATGCGATACTATAAACCGCACAAGGTGTATTTGTTTATGACTAAACGAGTATGCGAGCTGGCCGACCAGGATGATCGTTATCGCGTGCATGCCATGGAACTTTGCAGAAGAGAGAGTTTTGATTGCGAAATCATTGAGCTGCGTTATGAAGAAATTGATAATCCCCAACAATTTGACATCTTCTATCCCATTTTTGAAAAAGAGCTAATAGATATTCATAATGCTAATCCTGGTTGCCAGATACTAATTAATCTATCTTCAGGAACACCGCAAATGAAATCAACCTGCCATTTGCTAGCCTTAACAACACCATTCCCGGTAATTCCTATTCAGGTGACTACTCCTAACGAACGCGAAAATTACGGCTCCCCCGATTATGATTTGGAGATTAGCTGGAAAAATAATCTGGACAATGATCCCGAGTTGGAGACTAATAATAGAGCGCAACAGGTAGAATTGGACAATCTTCGTTACCTCTTCTTGCGGGAGGCAGCCATTAGTAATATAAATGCCTGCAACTATTCCTCAGCCCTGGCTATTTTAACGCCGGTTACAGAATTTGTTCCAGGGGATGTCATACATCTATTAAAAGCCGCCCAGCACCGCAAAAACATGGAATTGCGTGAGGCCAGAAAAGGAAGTCAGCTGGCTAATTACGATCTCTTTCCAGTTAAGTCGGGTGATGCTCAGGAGTTGTTTGAGTATTTGCTATTACTGGATCTGCAACAAAAGTCCGGTCAGCTAATGGATTTTGTGCGTGGCATTTCACCTGCTTTAAGCAGATTGTTTGAGTGCTTCTTGCGGGAAAAATGCCAGCGGCAGGTTAAGTTAGATTACTGCGTAAATAGCCGTCGCGATCCCGACCACTACTGGCTAAAACGTGACAAGCTGGCTGAGAAAGATCCGTCATTGCTTTGCTATTATGATTTGAGGTTTACCAACGGCTTCAGAGACAGTGATTTGTCCTGTTCTACTCTATTACCGATGATTGAGTTTGATTGCGGACCCGGGGGCAGATTTCCCAATGAAACTGCATTAAAGAAAGTACAGTATATGCGAAACGTGGAGGATAAGATAAGGAATCCGGCCGCCCATAATATAGTTGCGGTTAAGGAGGAACAGTTCAAGCAATTGGCGGGCATCTCGAGTGTGTCATTAGTTAAGGACATGCAATGGTTATTTAAAATCAGTTATACCCAATACTTCAATTCTCCGAAGGATGTCTGGAATAGCTACAATCAGATGAATGAGTATATTATTAGTGGATTGAAGGCGTGATAGCTGAAGTGTTAACTGTTATGACAAGCTATATCAGTCCAACTAGCGTCCTGGGGAAATATCTGGGGACAATAGAGGGGTAAAAAAAGGATCGGAATACGCTATACTTAGAAACAGTGTCTCAGACTGGAGGAACTTGCATCTGTTTTATTGGGAATTCATTATATCCTTTACCTTGACTTCCGGATGGTGATACCTGGGGTAAGCAGGTGTCTTTTTGCCATACTGCAAAGCCTCCTGGGGGCACCATTGTATGCATGCTAAACATTGCTCACATTGATTATGCCAGATTAATTTATCATTTTGGATTTCAATGTTTTGATTTGGGCAGACATTAACGCAGAGAGTGCATTGATTGCAGCGCTCGTCAATCCAGAAGTTATCATCCATCTTATGAACGAGTGGGAAGGTAAATTTGTATAACCCGGTAAATACTATTCTTTGCCACAGGGGGCCTTTTTCAACCGGCATTTTGATCCTGCCGCGGATTTTCCCGGCAATAGTGGATAGCTTTAAACGCACTGCTTTAAAGCGTTCATTTTGTTCATCCAGAGAACCGGGACCTCCCCATGGAATATAGTTAGAAGGCATAACGATAGACCATCCGCTGGATAGAGCCAAACCCTTCGATTCCATTGCCTTTTTCAACTGCACCAATGTATTAGATACTTGACCGGCATTGTTGGCGATGGCAAAAATATAGTCAGGAGATATGGCTTTCAGCTCATCCAAGAATTTCAATACCCGACCGGGTACACCCCAGATATGTACTGGAAAAATCAACCCTATAACAGGCGAATCGATTGCTTGCTTCTTAAAATCGAAATCCACCATAGATATGAGTTCGGTATTGCCCAGTTCCTGTGCCAGTTTACGCGCTGCCCACAATGAATTACCGGTACCTGTATAGTAGAAAATGGTGGTGGTCCGGGTTGTCGGATCCTTACTGTAGACATTATCTGATCTTTTCAGAATTAATCACCTCAACTAACAATTATAGTTCACAAAATGATAAATTGATATTGGTGGAATGACTGATCGGAACAAGTTAATAAATATCTGCCAGGAACAGATTAGGCAGTATTATGAGAGACGGTTGTAGGCGATTTAGGCCGTTTATTTTAAATCAACCAAATTCTTGAAACACCTGTAAAATATCTTGGCCATACTTCTCAGCTTTCTTTTTGCCAAAACCTCTGACCTGCATTAATTCCTCTAAACTGGATGGGTGTTTCGAGATTAATGCTTCCAATTCCGCGTCCGAAAGCCCGTATTTAGCATGATAATTGTAGCTCGCGGGTCTATCATGTTCTGCCAGGTAATTAGCGATTTCCTACATTTGTTTTTCGGCAATATCTATGATATCCATGATTGTCTTCTCTCCTCCGGGTGTTTGTATTGTTATTAATCTTTTTCGGCATAGCAGCATCCATATCCTTGTTATATTAGGACTATTTTCCGTAAAATGCGAGATCGTGTATTTCTAAGGCAGGAGTAGCGGGGAATGATATAGAAGTCGTATATCAACAAAATAAAAGGAGGTATGAAGCGGCTATACTTTAAAGTATAATGTAATATAATAGTATATAGTAAAAAACTATTGGAGGCAAAATATATGAAGCTATATACTATGAAAGATGTAATGGAGATTCTAAACGTTACCCGCATGAC
>JBAYYO010000259.1:0-3709 GCA_041672985.1 Syntrophomonas sp.
TATAGATTATTAGCGGAGCCCAGCCGTTTTCAACGCCAGTTGGTACTACCTAAATTCGTTGCTCTTATTCTACGAAGCAAGCATAAGGGAGCGGTTGGATAGGCAAAAGTATTTATTACCTCATCTGCATACTTGGGCTTCAGGGAAGCATTCTAATATCTGCACAGCTCTTCCTTTCTAATTTTCTCCAAGGCAGGTTCATGATATAAGATAAAACCACTGCATGACCTTTGGATATACAGTTGCCGAAGGGGATGCTTTCCATTACTAGCCGGTGATGATAATTGAGAAAAATTTAAATATATATATTGCATGCAATATGATACCCGGGGTAAAATACTAACTAAGGTCAAATAAAGTCAAAGAGGAACAGGGACATGAAGAAGAGTCTGGCTGATTGCATAGCTCAATATATAAAAGTCCTGATTGCCCGGACTGAGAACCGACAGATCGAAATACAGCGGGCAGAACTTGCTGAGACCTTTTCCTGTGTGCCCTCTCAGGTAACTTATGTTTTAGGCACCCGATTCAGGGAAGAAGACGGCTACTGTACCGTAAGTCGTCGGGGGGGGCGGGGATATGTTCGCATTACCCAGTTAAAGCCTGAATGTGGAGCGGTGGTTGATAACGAACCATTGCTGGAATTTCTTGATGAGCTGAAGAGGGAAAAATTATTAAATCAGAGGGAAAAGGAGATGCTTAAATATATAGTTGTGGCGGCGGGTGAGAATTTACCGCCGGAAGAAAAAATCAGGGTTGATCAAGGAATTGCCACTGCTTTACGACAGTTCCTGAATATCAAACCAGAGCTATAGGAGGTATTTAGATGTTATGTGATGAATGCAAGGAAAAGCCGGCCACAGTTCACCTAACGCAGGTATACAATGGGCAAAAAACTGAAAGTCATTTATGTGAGGATTGCGCCGCTCAGAAGAGCGGGTTAATATTTGATCCCAGCCATAAATTTTCCATCCCCAATTTATTAGGAGGCATGTTTGGAGCTATTTACAAGGTCCACGATGTCCCCGCGTTTAGCACCAAGTGTCCCAATTGTGGCATGAGTTTTCTCGATATTAAAAGGGTGGGGAAGCTGGGTTGCAGTGAGTGCTATAAAGTATACGAACAGGAATTGGAATCTTCCCTGCGAAGCATCCATGGTAACAGCAAGCATCTTGGCAAAATTCCGGTCCGGGGTGGAGAAAAGGTATTGATAAAAAAGCAGATAGAGGAACTAAAAAACGAGATCCAAGAAGCGGTGCGAGAAGAAAAATACGAGCAAGCCGCTCAGATAAGAGATAGGGTAATAGAGATGGAAAAGAAACTCTCTTAAGGAGGCTACCATTATGAGTATAAATGACCTGGTGAATGGCAGTTATGTAAAGTGGATGGATTCACCGCAAGGCAATCGGGACATTGCCATCAGCTGCCGGGTGCGCCTAGCTCGAAATATAACCGGACTTCCCTTTCCGCATTTACTGGATGAGGCCAGCGGAATGAAGACGCTGGAGTTAATAAGGAAAGCCTGGCAAGACTCCCACGGAAAGGTTTTACCTGCTATGGAAATGGTTGCCTTTGACCAATTGAGTGCTCTGGACCGGCAGATTTTGGCGGAAAAACATCTGAGCAGTCCGGGGCATGCAGATTCCAACTCATCATTCCGGGCTATTATGTTAAACCATGACGGCTCCTTGGCAGCGATGATAAATGAGGAGGATCACCTGCGTATCCAGTGCCTGCTGCCCGGTTTGCAGTTAAAGGAATGTTACTCCCGGGTCCAGGAGTTAGACGATGAGCTAGAGCAAACTTTAGATTATGCTTTTGACGAAAACCGGGGTTATCTCACTGCCTGCCCGACTAATGTAGGTACAGGCATGCGGGCATCAGTGATGCTGCACTTGCCAGCTATTCAGATGTCGGGTCAGCTTAATCATGTTTTGCACAACATCGGCCAACTGGGATTGGCAGTGCGGGGCCTCTATGGCGAAGGCAGCAAACCTACAGGGAACTTTTTCCAGATTTCCAACCAAATAACGCTGGGACAAACCGAAGAAGATATTTGTAATTATCTGCAGACTATAACCGAACAGATTGCCGAACAGGAAAGCCTATTAAGAAATCAATTACAAAGGGATATGAAATATCAATTGGAAGATAAGATTGGCAGGGCCTATGGCATTTTAAGCAATGCTCGGGTCATTCCGTCAGACGAGGCATTAAGCTTGTTTTCAGATGTGCGACTGGGGGTGGATATGCAGATAATAAAAGGTATTAGTCTATTTTCCCTCAATGAGCTCATGGTTGCAGTCAAACCCGCCCACCTGCAAAAGCTGGGAGGACGTGAAATGGATGTTTTGGAACGTGATATCAAAAGAGCGGAAGTAATTAAGGAAAAATTAAAAAGCAAGGAGGCTCAATAAATGTTTAGAAAATTTACGCAGCGCGCCCGCAACACAGTTATCCATGCCCAGGAAGAAGCCCGAGAGCTTGGACACCCGGCTATTGGAACAGAACATATATTGTTGGGACTTCTACGGGAAGGTGAAGGTGTGGGTGCCCGGGCATTAATAAACCTGGGCATCGACCTTGCCAATGTCAGGGAGGAAGTCAAGCGATTTATTGGCCAGAATAAAAACGCCATTGAGGGGCCGGCAGGGGACTTGCCTATCACTCCCCGGGTCAAAAAGGTGTTTAACCTGGCTTTTGATGAAGCCCGACTCCAGGGAGTTAATTATGTAGGTACGGAACACCTGCTGTTGGCCCTGTTGCGAGAAGAAGAGGGGCTGGCCAGTCAGGTGCTCTTATCTATGGGGGTTAAATTGGATAGTCTGCGTGAACAGGTTATGCTGCTGTTAGGTGGTGAGGCATCGGGGATGATTGCACCTGAACCTCCTACCGAACCTGCGGGTAATTCTGCCGGGTCTAACCATAAGGGCCGAAGAATACGGAGTAAGACACCTACCCTGGACGCATACAGCCGTGATTTGACCAAAGATGCCAGGGAGGGCAGATTAGATCCAGTAATCGGTCGTGAAAAGGAGATTGAAAGGGTGGTGCAGATTCTCTCTCGCCGCACCAAGAACAATCCAGTTTTGATTGGAGATCCGGGAGTAGGAAAGACAGCTATAGTTGAGGGGCTGGCTCATATAATTATCGAGAATAAAGTACCGGAAACTTTGAGCCATAAAAGGGTTATTTCCCTGGATCTGTCCTCTATGGTGGCCGGAACCAAGTATCGGGGAGAATTTGAAGATCGTTTGACCAAGATAATAAGTGAAATAAAAACCGCCGGAGATGTTATCATATTTATTGATGAGCTGCACACTCTGGTAGGGGCCGGAGCTGCGGAAGGAGCCATAGATGCGGCCAACATCCTCAAGCCCTCCCTGGCCCGGGGAGATTTCCAATGCGTGGGGGCTACTACTCTGAACGAATACCGTAAGTATATTGAGAAAGATGCGGCTCTGGAAAGAAGATTCCAGCCCATTAAGGTGGAGGAGCCCAATACTGAGGAGAGCATCGAAATTTTAAAGGGGCTGCGTGATCGCTATGAAGCACATCATGGAGTAAAAATCAGTGATGAAGCAATTGAGGCAGCAGTTAGACTCTCTACCCGCTATATAACCGACCGTTTTCTGCCCGACAAGGCCATTGATTTGATTGACGAAGCTGCGTCACGGGTAAGGCTGGCCAACTATGTTCTTCCCGTTGA
>JBAYYO010000260.1:0-3692 GCA_041672985.1 Syntrophomonas sp.
AATCACTATTCCACCAATCTTGGCCCCCCGCCAGGTTTATCGCCAGCAGCAGATTTAAAGACATTCTCATCCCAATCATATGCTTTTACAAATTTCAGGGATATTACATCCGAACCGGTACCATCCCATTCCTCAGTTACTATACACTCCAGAAGGACTATGTCTTCAAGGTCGATTTCATGTCCGTTCTTTAGCTCCTTGTCCGCTTTTTTCTTGTAATTGTTCACTTCTGAATTTTTAATACTAAACAGATATACAGTTTTACCCACAACCACAATATTCTGTAATGGGTCTTTTATTTTACTCATTACCTTCCCTTTTTTGAAGGTAATCTTCTCATCCGAGATATCTACCTGAATTCGATGCGGCGAAACGATTAAATCATCATTGGATATTCTTTCCTTATCACCGGGGCCTACTTTATTCCAAGCCTCAAGCTCCTCACCTTCTGTAGAAGGATAACCATCAAGGTTGATAAAAGGCAATGCGTCCCCAGCCCATGACGAATTTTCGGCTACCGCGAACGCTGAAACCGTGGTGTTCTTAAATCCTAAAACTGACATAAATGAGTTTTGAACCGTGCGGGTGCAGGTAACCTTCAGCCTATCAAGATTACCCGGCGTCATTACTATCTTCTCATTTTTCAGAGCATCGATTTCCTTGACAATTTCTTGTATAACGAGGGCCCTATAATTTGTGCTTGATTCTGCAGCAAACCTGTCTTGGTAGGCGGAGGTCTCTAATATCGCCTTAATACAGGTTCCTTTATAATCTTTGTTTGTTTTGAAGGTCACATTATCACTCGTCCAGCTCATGGAGTATACTCCATATTGATTCGCTTCATTCATAAGGTCCAAGTCCGACCATGTTTCTAGAAGAGCCCTTTCCTCGTCTACAATTTGTTCTAGGGTTTTGGTGGTTACGGTCTTGAATATCCTGCTATCTCCGCTGCCCTCGGTATAACTACTTATGTCCACCTTATATCCATCAGCTGCTGCAATAACATCCTGATCTCCCATGTCATTTAGTTCGGCTTCGAGGTCTGCTTTCATCTCTTCTATTTCGTCTTCTGTGTATGCTTCTTCCGTTGTTTCTGTACCGGCAGCAGCAATATATTCTGCGATGACTGTTGTTCCGTTTACCCCGTGTTCCACCTCATTTAATTTTGTATAGTTTCTGGCTTCGGTTTCTGAATCGTCTGAAGACACGGTAACTCCGGCCAAGGCCCCCGCATCGGCTGCATTCTGGAGCCTTGATTTGGTTAAATATACCGATCCGCCATCAATGACCATTCCCGTAAAGCCGATAAGAACAACTAAGGCTATGGTCACCATTATTATTACGCTGCCTTTTTCTTCACCCAGCAATTTTTTCAGCATATGTATCAACCTCATTCCGCTTTCATAGTAGCAACAGATTCGAGGTGTTTTGTTCCTGTTCCAATTATGTATCCGGTAATTAACGGGGCATCGTATTGGACTGTCGCTTTTACGTCGGCATCGGGCCTGGTTATTACAACAGTCGCCTCGGACATCCCCAGGTTACCGGCCAGGTTTTCTTCCAAATCATCATCATCTGCCGGCGAACCTACCACTGCTGTCCGTACTGCCTGCCGGGCCAGATTATTTAACTCAATCTTGGTTGCGTACAAGTTTCCAAACTCAATCATTCCCATTACTAATGCCAGTAACAACGGCAAGACGAGGGCCATTTCCACCATGGACTGCCCCCGTTCATTTTCAAACCTTGACCGCCTTAACCATCCCATGAAATCACCTCATCCACAACCAGGCACCTGCGGTGCCCAATGCAATCGCCAGACCGTAAGGCACCATTATCTTTTCCTGAGTCAGTGTAAAGGAAAACTGCTTAAACCTTGTCGTCAGCATCATCCATATGCCCTCGAAAATACCTCTTATGGTTTTAATGAATCCCAAGCGATAGGTCCAAATACCCAAAGCCATAATACCACCAACCAAGCCCATCCCAATAGCTGAATAAACAACGAATAGCGGACCCTGCAACGCTCCTACAAAGGCGAGTAGTTTTACATCTCCCGCCCCCATGCCGCCACGAGCAAAGGGTATAATCAGGATCAACAAACCTATCAACATCCCCAGGAGGGATTGCCCTAAACCGGGCCATCCCCCCTGGTACAAGTTGCTGCCGATGGCAAAAAGCAGGGCCGGCATCAGCACAATATTGTATATTTTCCTATATTTCCAGTCCGTAAATGAACAGATGATAAGTACCAAGGCTAATGCCATATCCTGCATACCTAAACCCCTTTTTTTAGACCAGGTAGAAATAAAGCTTTAGCTGGTGGGGGCGGCGGCGTTTTGTATTGCAGTATTCGTGTTAGTCCAAATATCCTTCACCTTATTACCTACGCCCGTTATCGCCAAAATTGCAACAATGGAGATAAAAGCTACTATCAATACATACTCGATCATTCCTTGTCCTTCTTCTTCTCTAATCAATCTCTTCACTAATTTCATTATAATACCTTCTTCCTTAATTTTTAATTATGTAACCACGTTGTGGACTACAACCAATTCCCCGGATATCTAAAAATCCGTTACAAGTCAGTACAAACAACCCCTCTGGCACCTGGCAGGCATAGCCGATTAATCCGCCTTAGCCCCTGAGCTTTGTGTCGCCTTCTTTCGAAGGTTTTACCCCGATGCAGTCAGGTTGGCATTTCACCTTCTTTCACGGAAATCACCGATTCCCTATAATATTCTGGGTTAATTCTAGAAGGAGAGTTGATTAGTGTCAAGAATTTCGTTGTAACATACAGCCCTACTTATCAGCCTTTTTCGACATTAGTTGCTATAGCTTAAATCTAGACTCTCTCATCTATTCGTTATTATGTTTTGGCCTTTTGCCGCATTATGTGCAAAGCCACTAGCTATATTTTACTGGCTATATCATCATCATAATAAGCGCCCAGTGATGTTCCGAATACCCCCAAGGCGTCTACAACTACAATGACAATCATGGAATAAATCAATAGTATTCTACCAGGCCTTGGCCTTCCTCTTCTCTCCATAACCTCAGGAACAATCTCATCTTCGATCACAACCTTCGGGAATAATTTTTCAAAGCTATGATACAAAACAATCCTTGTATACCCAATTAGTCTACGGCTCTTCGGATAAAAAAAAGCCTGCTTCACCGAGATTGCAAAGCAGGCTCATGTATTCCATACATCTGCTCTCCGTGCAACCAGGCGGTCATAACCTTATGGCCTTAGACCCTTAGCTTTGCGTCCCTATCTTTCGACAGGTTTGCTTTTTTAGCTAGATGGCTATTTTTAGTAAATCATATGATTGGCGATATTATGAGATTTATAGTACTATATAAGGAAGTTAAAATGTTTTCATTATATTTATGAGGCAGGTTAGATATGCAAACAATTGAACTGATTGCCACGTCCGCTTTTGGTCTGGAAGCTATCGTGGCCAATGAATTGAAAAAATTAGGTTATGAGAACCTGCAGGTTGAAAATGGTCGGGTTTCTTTTCCGGCTGATATGGATGCCATTCCCCGCTGCAACCTGTGGCTGCGCTCGGCTGACCGGTTATTGCTTAAGGTGGGCGAATTTGAAGCTCATTCATTTGAAGAACTCTTTGAAAATACCAAAAGCGTGCCCTGGGCAGATTGGATTCCAGAGTTAGGTGAATTTCCAG
>JBAYYO010000261.1:0-3672 GCA_041672985.1 Syntrophomonas sp.
GTTTACATGCTGAGATAATTGCCCATCAACTGGAATTGCCCGCAATTCAAGAAGGACTTCCTCACTTAACGGCAGCCAGCTGGTATGGAGTGGATTACCAAAAGGTAGTTGTGGACAGGGTTTTGAAGGGGCGCCAGGAAAAGGTTATGGCAGGTAATATGGAATTAGTATGTCTGCATACCCCGGGACACACCGCCGGTGGAATATCTGTGTATGTGGATATTGGAGGGTTAAGGATACTGTTCGGTCAGGATATTCATGGACCATTTAATAAGGAATGGGGTTCTGACATGAAACAATGGCGCAATTCCATGCAGGTGCTGTTGGATCTGGAGGCGGATATACTCTGTGAAGGACATTTCGGGATTTATCAACCTGCCCAGGCAGTAAGAAAGTATATCGAAGGTTACTTGCACCGCTATTGATATAACTAAACTAACCAGGGGGATGACCCACTAGGGGGCTCCCCCTGGGATATTTGCCAATGCAAGGGGCTAAAGTAATAACTGTACAACCTGCAGATAGAGCTATCCCCTTGGGATAGTAAAGTAATGAGGCTAGTCAGGCCATAGATCTTGCAGGGTTTGAGCCTTTCTGATGAGGCGGATGGTACCATCCTTTTCTACAAGAACTTCCGCCGGCAGAGGACGGGAATTATAGGTGCTGGCCATGGCAAAACCATAAGCCCCGGCATCATGTACGATAAGTGCATCTCCCTCGTGACAGCAAGGTATTACCCGGTCATGAGCGAGTATGTCTCCGCTCTCGCAAATCTGCCCCACCACATAAACTGGTTTGGAATATTCCTCATAAGGGCGTTCTGCCCGGGGAACAACACTTATTTCATGGTAGCTGTCGTACATTACCGGACGTACGAGAGTGTTAAAACCAATGTCTGTCCCCACAAAGAAGGTATTATAGTTTTCCTTGACAGCTGTAACCGTGCCCAGCAGAGCACCACATTCTGCCACTACATAACGTCCTGGTTCAGTACGGATTGAAATAGGACGATGCGAAGTTGCCCAGTCGTTAATCAAGGTGTCCAGTTGGGCGCCTAAAGCAGCTAGATCTAACCGTGCTTCAACGCCATGGCGGTAAGGTATGCCAAATCCTCCTCCCAGATCAACCGTTTCTACGCTGGGGATCATAGCGGCCAGCTCAAGTATAGCTGCAGCGGCAGCCACATATGCATCTGGTTGGAGGAAAAGGGAGCCGATATGCTGATTCAGTCCACAGATCGTCATTTCGCAGCGGGCAGCTATTTCCTGAGCCAGGGGCAGATCTTCTACCGCGATGCCGAATTTAGCCTTTTTTCCTCCGGTTATAACTTTATCATGATGTCCGGCTCCAATACCCGGGTTGATGCGCAGACACACCGATCCGCCCCGGTTGATCTCCCCTAATAGCTTGAGTTGGGACAAAGAGTCAACGCTGACCAGGATGCCATGGTCAACTGCAAATTGCAGTTCGTTACGGGGAACGTTGTTGCCGACGAAGGTGATGCGATCGGAGGGGAAGCCTGCTTTCATTTCCAGGTACATTTCCCCGGGGGACATCCCATCAACATCCAGCCCTTCAGAGCGTACTATTTTCAACAGCTCTACGTTGGTATTGGCTTTAGCAGAATAGTTGACTCGAAACCGGGGGTAGGTGAGCAGGCTTTTCATCTCCCGGCATCTTTTCCGCAAAATCTCTTCATCGTAAACATATAAGGGACTGCCAAATTCACTCAGTAGTTCATGGACGTCCTTTTTTCCAAAGACTAGTTTTTCGAAACCCACTTAATTCACTCCTTATTTAACCTGGGTAATCCGGAAAGATCTGTAGTTAATTGGCAATGAGCTGGACAATTACGATTAATAGGCAAACAGATCTCCCGGGACAAGTGTTTATATTTTAATTCAGTCACCAAGTATTTGGCAAGACCGGGGGGTTAAGTATACAGGCTGGCTAAGGCTACCTATCTGGAACCGGATGATTGGTTCGGGCCGGTATAAATCCCGCCAGGACAAGATTAGCCACGGCAATAATTCCCGAGGCTACAAACACCGGGGTATAACCGTAATAGGTCCACAGCAAACCGCCGCCCAGTGGAATTAACATCGATACGCCATGATCAAGACTCAATCCCATAGAAAGGGTGGGGGTCAGGTCGTCGGGACTATCGACAATACGGTTAAGGTAGGTAGTGCGGGCCATCCTTACGGAGAAGAGCAGTTGATCGGCAATGTAGCAGGCCATTATAATGGTGAGCGCTGCCCCGGTAGAAAACCAGGCCGGTGCGAACCCATAGAGTATGCTCATAATAATCAGAAGTACAGATTCGGCCGAGATGATCGCTTTCTCCCCCAGTGTATCAATAGCCCGGCCCAGGAGGGGGCGAAAGACCAGGCTCAATACAGTACCTATGAAGCCCAGCAAAGCAAAAGTTTCCACCCCGCTGTTGAAGACTCTGATCAGCACCCAGGGAGCAAAGGTAAGAAATATCTGTTTGCGGGCTCCGAAAACAATGTTTAGCGCATAAAACAACCAGTATTTACGTTTAAAAACCAGGTGTCGCGGGGCGTTTATCAAGGGTTGGGGCTTGATCAGAAACAGACACAAAGCAGCTACGATAGCAAATGAACCCGCCAGGCCAAAAATCGCTCCAAAAGAGAAATGCCAATGGGAAGCACCACAATAAACAATTAGCATACCCACTAGCGACCCGAGTGATTCCAAAAAACCTATTTGTCCCAAGCGTCGGCCTTCCTGGCCAACTTTAGCTAAACGAAGGCCAATGGAGGGAGTAATCGCCATATAAAGGTGGGCACCCGTGCTCCAGATAATCATCCATACAACCACCAAGGTTAGATCAGGGGAGAGCAATCCCTGTCCCCATAAGGCGATTCCCACCAGAAGGGATGATAGAGCGGCTATCCGGGTATCAGCCAGGAACATCAAAGCGGTAACGATAAAGACAACCATGAAGCCCGGCATCTCCCGGGGAAATTCCAGGGCACCCCGGGCCAAAGGGCTGACATTTTGAGTTTGGGCCAGGTAATTGTTGAAGGAGGGGTCATAAAGGCCGGTATAAAGGCCCATCATCAAGCTGGCCAGGGCAAATAACAGCAGAGGTGCCCCCAGAGACTTTTTTAATCTATTCATACAAGTTCACCTTCTAATACTACGTTCAGGGTAGATTATATCACTATATTCTATATGTTCAGCGGCTCATTGGGAAGAGCCGGCACATTGATCGAGATTTAAACAGTTATAAAATATTTATAGTATTAATAAGCTTTAGATAGGATTATATTGCCCTCGTCAGGTAGGGGCAGGATGGTGTTTGCTTGTATATATACGCTAAACATAGTAAAATTCATTATATTGGGGTTACTGACTGCGGGGACTATTGGGGAAATATTGATATTCGGGGAGTTGGATTAGTTGGGTAAAATTATCCTTTATGCCGATAATGGCTGTGATTTAGATAAAGACGTTCTGGAGATCCTGGGAGTGAAAATGTTTTATATGCCCACCATGATAAAGGGTCATACTTACATAGACCGCCTAGATATTGAACCCCGAGAATTTTACCACTTATTGGAAGAACCGGGGGTAACTCCAACCACTTCCCAGTTAAATATAGCCCTCATCCAGAAAGAGTTCGAAGCGGTGTTGCAGGAAAAT
>JBAYYO010000262.1:0-3654 GCA_041672985.1 Syntrophomonas sp.
ACCGTGCCTAGAAGTATGAACTATTATGTGATCACTGAATACGGTGTAGCTATGCTTAAGGCTAAGAGTACCTGGGAAAGGGCAGAAGCCTTAATAAATATTGCGCATCCTGATTTACGTGATGATCTGATTAAAGAAGCAGACGCCAATAAGATTTGGTTAAGAACCAACAAGATATCCTAAGACAGTAAATCACCCTGAATATGGGTGCAATCTTAAAAAATTTAAAAAAGGGGAGATATTGATTATGGCAATAGAATTAAATGAAGTTGTAATGGTTAGCGCATGTAGAACACCTATTGGTGCTTATGGACGCTCACTCCAACCAGTTAGAGCCAATGATTTATCTAAAATCTCTGGTGCTGAAGCTATTAAAAGGGCGGGAATCGATCCCAAACAGATCGATGAGCTCATGCTGGGCATGTGTCTGCACCATGGCAACGGCTCCCTTCCAGCCCGTATTGTGGCCATGGGGTTAGGTTTGGACCCCAAATCCACTGCCAGCATGGTCAACCAGAATTGCGCCTCCGGCATGAGAGCCATGGAAATCGCAGCCATGGGACTTGCATTGGGTAAAAACGAAATAGCTCTTGTAATCGGTACTGAAAGTATGAGTAATATTCCGTACGTCTCTCAAAACACCAGATGGGGTGCCAGAATGGGCGATGTCAAACTTCAGGACTCCATGCTCGCCGATGGACTGGTTTGTCAGTTAGCTGGTTCCCACATGGGGGGAACGGCGGAAAACATTGCCGAACAGTATGGCATTACCCGGGAAGAATGTGACGCATTAGCGCTTTTGAGCCACCAGAGGGCTGTAAGAGCTGTTGATGAAGGCCGTTTTAAGAGAGAGATTGTTCCTGTTTTGGTCAAAAAGGGGAAAAAGGAATTCCTGTTTGAAAATGACGAACATCCCATCCGGGGAGCAAGCCTCGAAAGTATGGCCAGACTGTCTCCGGCATTTAAGAAAGGCGGAGTTGTAACGGCTGCCAATGCTTCCGGCTTAAATGACTGCTCGGCAGCAGCTGTGTTAATGACTAAGAAAAAAGCCGATGAATTGGGCATCAAACCGCTGATGAAACTTATAAACGTCTGCGCCGAAGGGGTAGACGCTCGTGTTATGGGATTAGGCCCGGCCGTAGCTATACCCAAATGTTTAAAACAGGCGGGCATGAATTATTCGGACATTGAGTACTGGGAAATCAATGAAGCATTTGCCGCCCAGGTAATAGGCGTTGGCAAGATGATCAAAGAGGTTGCCGACATAGACCTGAACATCGGTACCTTTGAGCAGGATGGCAATGTTAACACCAATGGTTCGGGTATCGGTCTGGGACATCCCGTGGGTGCAACCGCACTGCGTATAATCGTCAGCCTGTACTATGAACTGGAAAGACTGGGCAAAACAGTGGGCGGAGCATCCCTCTGCGTAGGTGGCGGATCAGCCATGGCATCCCTGTGGACTAGAGATATATAGAGCCTCCTCTCTATTATCTATATTGTAGGTGGTGGTTATCCTGGCCGCCACCTACCCCCTTTCACAATAACAGCAGAGCCCGAGGAGATAAAAAATAGAATGGAGTGATTATAAACATGGCTTCAAATTTTGCGGTAAATAATATACGAGATTTTGAATTCATTATCCAAGAATGGCTGCCAACCGAGGGAGTCTTCAATTATCCACAATTTGCAGACTACTATTCCAAAGATGATGTCAAAGCAGTTCTGGGACCTATCCTTAAGATGTGTAAGGAAGTAATCGAGCCGACCAATGATGAAAACGATACCCATCCGGTAACATTTGCGGATGGCAAGGTAACTACCCCACCCAGTTACGGACCCCTTTTCCACAAATTACAGCAAGAAGGTTGGGGTACCAGTAACATTGATAACTCTGAAGATGCTATGGTATTGCCGGAAATGCTGCATGCCGCGGTTTGGGAATTGATAGCTTCTGCCAATCCCACCTTTATGCCTTATATATTATTGACCAGTGGAGCAGCTGATCTGATTCAGAGCTTTGGTGATGACAAACTGAAAGCCATGTTCCTGCCCAAGATGATGGACGGAACCTGGTCTGGTACCATGTGTCTGACCGAGCCCAGCGCCGGTTCCGATGTGGGCGACATAATGTCCAAGGCATTTCCAACCGATGATCCCCGGATTTTTAAAATTAAGGGCAATAAGATATTCATAACCGGCGGGGATAATGACTTTACGGAAAACATCATCCACCTATATTTAGCCCGGATCGAAGGTTCCAGACCAGGCACAGGCGGAATCTCCCTGTTCGTGGTACCCAAGTACTGGGTCAACGAAGATGGCAGTTTCGAAGACAACGATTTCCAGACCACCGGGGTAGAGCATAAGATGGGCCAGCATGGTTCAGTCACGGCCTCCCTGGCTGCTGGTGAAAACGGCAACTGCCGCGGTTGGCTGCTGGGGGTAGACCCGCGCACCAACGAAGGCCGGGGCGAAGGCATGGCCCAGATGTTCCAGATGATGAACCTGGCCCGCATGGAGACTGGCCATATGGCCCTGTCCTGTATCATCAACGCCTATGCCAATGCCCGCGATAATGCCAAGGAAAGAATCCAGGGCCGCCTAATGACCAATCCCAAGGCTGGTCGGGTAGCCATAATCAACCATGAAGATATCAAGCGCACTCTGATGATGGGCAAAGCTCACATCGAAGCCATCCGGGCCATGATGTACCGGGTTTACCTGGCCTTTGATCAGAGACATCGTGATCCCGATCCAGCCGTAAGAAAAGCAGCCAACGACCTGATTGAAATGACCACCCCACTTTGCAAAGCCTATCCTTCCGATGAAGGCTGGTGGTTAATCGGCGAAGCAATCCAGACCTATGGCGGTTATGGTTACTGCTCAGAATATCCCTGTGGCCAGATTGCTAATGACATGAAGATTTACTCCATCTGGGAAGGCACCAACTTTATCCAGTCTCTGGATCTGGTGGGCCGCAAGATGAACATGAAGGGCGGTTCCATATTCCAGGCGTTCGTAAAGGAAATGGTAGATTTCTGTCAGGCTAACAAGGACAATGCCACCTTTAACAAAGAGTTTGCCAATCTGGACAAAGCTCTAAACGCTTACCAGGAAATGCTCAAAGCCCTGGCCGGATATGCCAAGACCAATATGAGCATGATTCCCCTATATTCACGCCGCATCCTGACCGCTACTGCGCAGCTCTTCTGTGGACGCCAGATCCTCGATCAGGGTTTGTTGGCAGACAAGAGAGCTAAAGAAGTGGGCCCGGATCATTTTGATTACAACTTCTACAGTGGTAAAGTAGCCACCGCCAAGTATTACGTGCGTAATGTAGTGCCTAATGTATGGGCTACTGCTGAGATAGTAATAGATGGTGATACTTCAGCTATCGATGTTCCGGTGGACGTGTTCGAGTACTAGAAAACAAAAGGTCTCCGTTTTAAAACGGAGACCTTGGTGTCAAGGGGACGGGGTTGTTGACAACATTATGTTGTCAACAACCCCGTCCCCTTGACACCTCTTGTGTCCGCGTTTACTTTAAACTAGTATATAGAATAATACATATTATGGTCGGCTTTAATAGGGAGGAAAGTGAAATGAATAGGTGGCAAGAGGAATACAAACAGAAATTAGTTGCTGCGGATG
>JBAYYO010000263.1:0-3653 GCA_041672985.1 Syntrophomonas sp.
TGAGGTAATGAAAGGCAAACCGGCCGATGCGGCTGGTCTTAAAACCAATGACCATATTCTGTCTGTGAACGATACCAACATTGAGAGTTGGGAGCAATTTGTTAATAACATAAAACAGAATGATGTCGGTACACCCCTGGAAGTGGAAATAGACCGGGGGGGAGCTATCAGCAGGATCACCTTAAGCGCGGTTCAGGATGAAAGTACCGGCAACCCGATAGTAGGCGTTTATCCTCAGATAGAATTTGAGAGACAGGGAATATTAGATGCTATCAAGCTGGGGTTCATACAGACCTACCAGATGACAATCCTCCTCCTGAGCGGATTGGGAATGCTTTTCACAGGTGCGGTTTCCACCTCGGAATTAGCTGGTCCGGTGGGAATAACTAATATGGTTGGAGAAGCAGCTCGCGGTGGTATCGTTTATTTATTAAGCTTTACGGCCTTCTTAAGTATAAATCTGGGCATAATTAATCTTTTGCCCATACCGGCACTGGATGGCAGCAGAATCGGTTTTGCTTTGCTAGAGGCGGTACGCCGCAAACCTCTGGATCCGGAGAAAGAAGGCTTCATCCACTGGATGGGCTTCCTATTTCTGATGCTAATAATTGTTTTTGCTACTTACAACGACATTGTCAGATTATTTAAGGGATGATTAATATGCGCAGGAAATCCAGAACAGTCAATATTGGAAAAGTTCCAGTAGGCGGCGACAACCCTATAGTTGTTCAGTCCATGACCAACACAGATACCCGCAATGTAACGGCAACTGTTGCCCAAATAAACAGGCTGGAGCAAGCGGGTTGCGAGATAATCAGGGTCGCGGTCCTTGATGAAGAGGCTGCTGCAGCTATTCGGGAGATAAAGAAATCCATATCCATTCCTCTGATTGCAGATATTCACTTTGACCATAAACTGGCCTTGCGAAGCATAGCTTCTGGTGCGGATGGGCTGCGTATTAATCCGGGCAATATTGGTGACCGGAAGAAGGTGGCCTCGGTGGTATCAGCCTGTAAGGACCGGCAAATACCGATTCGCATAGGAGTAAATTCCGGATCCCTGGACAAGAACATGCTGGAAAAGTACGGTGCAATTTGCAAAGAGGCCCTGGTAGATAGTGCCCTGGAGCACATAAAGATTTTAGAGGACCTGGATTTTCAAGAAATCAAGATATCTCTAAAGTCCTCCTCGGTTTTATTGAGCCTGGCAGCCTATCGCTTGATGGCGGAAAAAGTCAATTATCCCCTGCATATAGGGATAACCGAAGCCGGCACCAAAGACCGTGCTTTAATAAAATCTGCACTTGGTATAGGAATGCTCCTTTATGAAGGTATCGGTGATACAGTGCGTTTTTCTTTAACCGCTGATCCAGTAGAAGAAGTCTGGGCTGCTTACGAGTTATTACGAGCTTTAGGCTTGCGCCAACGGGGAATAGAGTTAATATCCTGTCCTACCTGTGGCCGTTGTGAGATTGATTTAATTAAGCTGGCTGAAGAGGTGGACAGTAAGATACGCGCATTGCCAGAGCCCCTAAAGGTTGCGGTGATGGGCTGTGTGGTAAACGGGCCCGGTGAAGCCCGGGAAGCCGATGTAGGAATAGCTGGGGGCAGGGGCTTCGGTCTGCTGTTCCGAAAGGGAGAAATTATCAAAAAGATTCGCGAGGAAGAAATGTTGGACGAGCTTTTAAGGGAAATAGAAAAGATTAGACATTGAAGAACTGTGGATGCAGCGCGCACGGATACTGGTATGATTAGCGCTGCAAGCCAACAGGAATCTGGTCTAAGCCGCGTCTGTCGGTTTATTATAAGGGAGGTACGGTAAGTGAAAGCATCACAGTTATTTTATCCAACTTTAAGAGAGGTTCCCAGTGAAGCGGAGATAGCCAGTCATCAACTATTACTCCGGGCTGGCTTTATTAGAAAAACCACCGCTGGAGTTTATAGCTATTTGCCTTTGGCCAGGAGAGTAATAAGAAAAATTGAGAATATCGTCCGAGAGGAAATGGAGCGGGCAGGAGGCCAGGAAGTGCTTTTGCCTATTATACAACCTAAAGAGATATGGGAGAAGTCCGGGCGCTGGTCGGTCTATGGAGATGAGATGTTCCGCCTGACGGATCGGCACAACCGGGGTTTCGCCCTGGGTCCCACCCACGAAGAGATTATCACTACCCTGGTTGACGCTGAGGTACACTCCTACCGTGATTTACCTTTGCTGCTATATCAAATACAGAACAAATATCGGGATGAGATTCGTCCCCGTTTTGGATTAATGCGGGGCCGTGAATTCATCATGAAAGATCTTTATTCTTTTGATGAGGATTATGAAGGGTTAGATATTTCTTATAAGAAAATGTATGCTGCCTACCTGGCTATCTACGAGCGGATGAATTTGAATTATCGTGTGGTTGAAGCGGACAGCGGCGCTATTGGAGGCAACGAAAGCCATGAGTTTATGGTTCTGGCCGAGAGTGGGGAATGTACCATATTATACTGTGAAACCTGCGACTATGCAGCTAACGTAGAAAAGGCAGTATGTTCGGCACCTGATGAGCCTCCCGCCCCTTCTGATTTAAGGGCTTTGGAAAAAATAGCTACCCCTGGCGTAAGAACCATTCAGGATCTCGTCAACGCTCTGGGAAAACCGAAAAATGAACAGGTGAAGACATTAATGTATGACGCCGATGGAGAAATTGTCGCAGTTGTGTTGAGGGGTGACCGGGAATTAAACGAGATCAAATTAAAAAATTATTTAGGCTGCAACCAGCTATTTATGGCTGATGAAGGCTCGGTACGGGAAATATGTGCGGCTGGTTTCGGATCCCTGGGGCCGGTGGGATTAAAGGCGAAAATCTACCTGGACCGGGAAGTTATCCATTTACAGAATTTTAGTTGCGGAGCCAATGAAGATGATTACCATTTTATCAATGTAAATGTAGGGCGGGACTTCGTTCCTGAAGCTGTGGTTGATCTGCGCAATGCGGTGGAAGGCGATCCTTGTCCGGTTTGTGGCGGCTCACTTGGGGCTATGCGTGGCATTGAGGTCGGGCACATATTTAAATTAGGCACCAAATACTCGGATGTGTTAGAAGCCAATTACCGCAATGCTGAGGGTGAAGAAAAGGCTATGGTGATGGGTTGCTATGGAATTGGAATATCCCGTACTATGGCGGCGGCCGTTGAACAGAATAACGACTCTAACGGCATTATATGGCCAATCCCTATTGCTCCTTACCATGTGATCATTATTCCGGTCAACAGCAAAAAGGACGATCAGATGCAAGCCGCGCAGGATATTTATGAGAAATTAATCCAGTCGGGAATAGAAGTAATATTAGATGATCGTGATGAGCGAGCGGGAGTGAAATTTAAGGATGCCGATTTGATCGGCATACCTGTAAAAATAACTATTGGCCCCAAATCTTTGCAGGAGAAGCAGGTCGAAGTGAAGAAAAGATGGGAAGACGAGACTAAGCTAGTTGCTATCGACGGTGTAGTTGCAGTAATCCACAGCATTATTAGTGAGGGTATGGGACAGAAGTAACAATTTAGGGACGGGTTATTATGTCAACTTTTGAGATTATATTTAAACTTACCCTAGCCTGTATACTGGGAGGGGTTATAGGTCTGGAGAGAGAGAGCTTGAACCGCCCGGCT
>JBAYYO010000264.1:0-3611 GCA_041672985.1 Syntrophomonas sp.
ATGCAGACAAGCAGAACTTCCCTTCGTCGGCTCTTGGACCCATCCAATGGTTCAGTGACCTTACAGACGATGGAAAAGGCGGCAAAGATTTTGGGAAAGACGATCAAAATCGAGCTGGTTGATGATCAAAATCTTTGTTCGGCCTGTGGTTAACTGCTTGACATTGTTTTATCTAAAAGATATTTTGTTTACATAAATACACTTTATGCAGGGATCTTCCTGGACCTAGCTCCGCTAGGATATCCTCGTTGGATATTGCAAATCTAGGCGTACCGTACCTACCCAAGTCCTCC
Organism: Syntrophomonas sp.; assembly: GCA_041672985.1. Lineage (GTDB taxonomy): Bacteria > Bacillota > Syntrophomonadia > Syntrophomonadales > Syntrophomonadaceae > PHAA01. Next base: position 294 of record JBAYYO010000264.1, read on the forward strand.
TTTAAAAGATCCCGGGACTGTTTCACCCAATATCAAGCAATTCTCTATGAGATGCTTGCCTCAACCGGAATCTAAATCCCGGTATTAATTTTGTGGCCTTTCCAGGCCACGGGCTCGATTTTTGCGCCCTACCAAATCTTTCGTCCTCTTCGGCCACCCTGGCCATTCTGCGAGGACTACCCCAATACTCTTTTTTCTATCCGCCTAGGAATCCCTTGGCTGGATTTTTCCTTTTGGTTTTTTTATCATCGATGACGGCGAGCTCCGTCTGTTTTTAGGCGCAAAGCGTCTAAAAACAGACGGAGCGGAATTTAGCTGAAAAACTTAATTACAACAGGGCGTTGCTTCGCAACTGAGGCCCCTAATAAAATATACCTATCGACTGACGGGTATTTTTTTTTGCTTTTCGATCCACCCCGGCCCGGACATCAAGCCAGACCGAATCTCGCAGAGTACGGACACTTTTCTCTATTAGAGGCGTCGGAAGATGCAGTGTCACTTCACATTGACCTTTTTTAAGTAACAATTCTGCATGGAGGGATTATGGGAAAGGATAAATTGCAAAACGGAATAAATCAATGCAACATGAGTGGATCATATAAGACACAATACAACCACAAAGTAGAATCAACAAGGTTTGTATCTCAGTTACGAGAGAATGGTTTTGGTGTCCAGAAATGGTCAAATATTGACGATAAACACGTCCAATCTGTTGTCGATAGTTGGAGAGACAATGGTTTGACCGACAAAACAATAAAAGAATATCTTTCTGGTGTTCGTGCTGTTGCTGAATCATACGGAAATGATAAAATATCAAATTCCAATGCAGATTTTGGACTTGAAAAAAACACATCTGGTCCAAAGGATGTGGACTTATCATGTGATCAGACAAAATATGAGAGTGCAATAGATGCACTAAATAAAAGCAATGACATCAATGAACAGAGATTATCTGTCCAGATGCAATATATGAGAGAGCTAGGATTGCGAGCTGAAGAGGCACGCAAGCTAGATGCAATCCATGCCGAACGGCAGAAATCACCTAATGGACAGCAGTATATCCGAATTTCAGACGGCACAAAAGGCGGAAAAGAGAGATGGGTCCCAGTTTCCAAAAAAGCTGAAAAAGCATTGGAAAAAGGAAAAGAATTGCAGGAACGATATAATGCAAAAAATACGATGGACCCCAATAAAAATGAACGCCAGTGGTCACAGTATTGCTATAATACTGCATCGAAAAAAGGATTTACTGCATCCAATAGGCTGAATTTTCATTCTTTGCGGCATGCATTCGCGCACCAGCTCTTCGAAGAAAAATCAGGATTTCAGCCCAGAGTAAAATATTCCAGCCGGCAGGATTTCGAGGCAGCCGCACAAAAATCTGCCGGCCAAGGCTGGAAGACGAAATACGAAACGGCCTGCAGGGCCGTAGAATCGGCTCTAGGCCATGGAAATGGCCGGAGCGATATCCGAGGGGCCTACATCGGCAGATGAGCCTAAATTGCCCCATTTTGAACGAATTCGAGCCCTCTGGATTGTCCAGGGGGCTCTTTGTTTTCTGTCTCAACTTTTAACTGCAAAACCAAAGGAAGGAGGGGACATGATTTTAGTTGAAATAATTTCTATAATATCTGCCCTGGCCGCGATAGCTGCATGGTACTCAGAGCGATTGGATCGGCAAGATATGAAAAAACATCATTCGTTGATGGCCAACCAATTAGATCAAACCATCAAATTGCTCGAATCCCATGGAAGAAAAATATGGTGCTCCAAAACTAACTGGGATCTTCGGACTTATAACAAACATTTGCTGATCGAGATTGAAAATTTGAGACGGGTTCAAAAATAGAAGGTTTGGGCACTTTATTTGAGCTTTTTTTTCAAACCTCAAAAAAAAAAGCAGACAACAGTACGTACTTTTTTCTTTTTTCTTTTCTCTTTTATGGGCACATAACTATCTGAAAAAATAAAATAAAAAATGCTAACGGGGGAGAAATTCAGGGTCAACGGGGGAGAAATTCAGGGTCAACGGGGGAGAAATTCAGGGTCAACGGGGGAGAAATTCAGGGTTAAGGGGAGATGTATCAGGGGAGTCTCCCTTGACAGATCTCCCCCGTCAAGAATACTTTTAAACAAAACGAAGGAGAATCTGGGGTGGAGAAAAAAAATCAAGTTGTCAAAAAGCATAATGCCTTGGTCCAATGCCGGGCCGGAGGTATGGGGCTTCGCGGGATGCGAGTGATGGCGCTTACTGCGAGCAAAATTTCAGTCAATGATGCAGATTTGGAAATGTACGATATTCCCGTCAAGGGGATTGCTCCTGATACGGCGAAAAATTCCTATGCTGAGATAAAAGAAATAAGTGAAAAATTACAATCGCAACGGATTATTATAGAAGAAATTGGTTCAAATAACAAAAAAAAATTTTCTTCTTACATACTATTTATTAAATGTGAATATACTGAAGGCCAAGGATGTTTACATGTTCAGTTTCATCCTGATTTAAAAAAATATTTTTTGCAATTAAAAGACAATTTTACTCAATATGACTTGGTAACTTTACTTAGAATCCCTAGTTCTTATTCTTTTAAATTGTATGAAAATCTAAAGAGTCATTATAATAAATTTCCATATAAAAAAAGAGTATATCTTGAAGAGAAAATTGATGTTATTCAGGGTATGTTAGGAATAAATGAAAACAACGCTCCTTCATATCTTAAGTGGAAAGATTTTTCAAAATGGGTTCTAAAGCCCGCAATAAAGCATCTTAGAGAGAACACTGAGATTCGATTTGAATACAAAGGATATGCTAAATCTGGAAGGAAATTTACTCATATTCGTTTCGATATATGGGAAGTAGAGGATAATACTAGTATTGAAGTTGTATCAAAGCTGGAATCAAACCCCAAAGATGTTAGTATCATATTCGATTTGATACCTAAAAAATATCGTAATCTAAAAACAATACGTTCTGTTATTCAAAAGCACACCGTAGAGAGTGGCGCAGAATATGTTATCCGGAATATAAAATATGCAAACGCAAAATCTAAATCAAGCTACAGGACATTTTTGCTTAAGGCATTGAAAGATGATTGGGGATTGGATTGGGAAGAGAACGAATCAGTCAAGTCCGGACCGGAACCTTCGGAGAGCCCTGAAATTCGAGATTTACGCGAAAAATATGCAGGTCAATGGGAAGACGAAAATAAAAATTATTGCACTGTTGTTGTGAATTCTCAGGGACGAATTTTCGCGAACGGCCAGCAAATCCAGATTCAGAACCTGAAAGGTTGGAGAAGGTTATGAAAATCGAAATGA
>JBAYYO010000265.1:0-3610 GCA_041672985.1 Syntrophomonas sp.
TTATGGCAGATATTTTTTAAAAACCATTCCTCTTTAGATTCTAATTGGTGAGGTTTTCCCAATGCTCTGAGAGTTCATTGAGTTCGGCTAAAGATAGTCCCAAATCCCGGGCGTCGATCGAGCCATTCAGGCGGGAGATGTTCATTTTTATACCGTCTATAGCATCCATCTCCGCATGATATTGTATCTTGGGGATAGTTTTTTTCCAGGCTAAGTCTAAACGGTTTAAATTTTCTCGGGCATCATCCCAGCGTTCAGCTCGTAAATCCATATTTACCTGCTCAACATACGCAGGAATAATATCCCTATCAGATAGAGAAGTCAAATAATAACCCCCCCCCTGCATGACCACGATAAACAAAATTAGTGAAACTATCGGGATAAGATATGAAACCCATTTTCGCATTGCTAACCCTCCTGCTTCAGCCCAGTTATTAAGGCCGGGCTTTACGTTATTTTATTCTATCTTTATAGGTATCAATGAAAAGGCCCCCTGAACTACCTATTGTAGCCAGAAATACTTCCGATATGTGCTTAATACCCTTATTTTTCAATTGCTTTTCCAGCCATTCCTTATCGACATTGGCCTGCTTGAGGTTGGCATCGATTACAATACCATTGTAGATTAATTCGGTGCCCAGCCCTGAACTCTGGGTACTCAGTTTCAAATCCCGCGGGGTAGCCGGGATATATTCGGGTTTTAATAAAACCGATACCTTTCCGTTCGTTTCTACTACCGCAAAGCCAACCTGGTTCAAATCAAATACTCCTTTGTCTCTAAGTTGCTCCAGGACGTCGGACAAAGTATAGCGAATATTTCGCATGGCATCTTCCATAATCTTTCCATCCATTATTACTACCGTAGGCTCCCCAACTATATATTTAGCGGCCGGCCGGCTTTTTAGGGTGACCCATTGTAAACCCCAAACAATGACGGCCCAAACCATAAGTCCCACCCAATGAGGCCAGGCCCGACTGCTCAAATCCACCGACAGAGTAGCGGCAATAGAACCAATAGTAATGCCTAATACATAATCAAAAAAGGTGAGTTGGCTGATTTGCTGCTTGCCCAGGACACGAGCCAGTATTAATAAGGTGAAAAAGCCTATTATGCTCCGGACCACCACTACGAGACCTTCATTCATTTCTGACACCTCTAAAATACTTTTAAGATTATTATGGCCCTTCATGAGGATGTAAATTCCGGAGACAATATTATTCTTAAGCATACAATCATACATAGTTAAGCAGAAAAAAACCGCCTTGGATGGCGGTTTCATAACAAATCAGGGGACTTTCTTTCCTGAAATCGTGTCCACGTTCATTTAATGCAAGTAAATCTATAAGCGGAGTTCTGTATTCGATAATCATCTATCTAGGATGCCAGTTGCCTGGCACCTCAAGCGACCTAACCCGGGAGCGGGGCGGGCAACCTCAAAGCTCCTCTATTTGGTCTTGCTCCAGGTGGGGTTTGCCTAGCCAGACAGTCACCTGCCTGCTGGTGAGCTCTTACCTCACCGTTCCATCCTTACCAGGGTGCGAAGACCTGTGATCCTCGCTCCTGGCGGTTTGTTTCTGTGGTACTATCCTTGGGGTCACCCCCACTGGACGTTATCCAGCACCTTGCCCTGCGGAGCTCCGACTTTCCTCAGGTATAAATACCCGCGACTATCTGATTTACTTGCGCCTCTATTATACACGAATAAACAACTCACAACCAGATGATTTATTCCTCAATAACTGAAATAATTTCTAATTTCTCAAAAAAAGTATAAACATTAGCAGGATATTGTTTGGCATTGGAGAATACCTTAATAAAGAAGTGGGAACGTGGATAGATGTAAAATTATTAAGGCATAAAATGTGGTTGTTTTACTCTGTCCTTAGTAATAGAATTAATAGCAGATAATTTATTTAATAAGGGGGGTGAAAAAGTGTTGGCAATGTTTGCTTCAGCGGCAGCGGAAGGGCATGGAGGAACCGGGTTATTTAATAATCCTGCTGTACTAATATTAATGGTATTAGTTGCAATCTACATATTCTTCAAGTTCTGCGCTTGGGCCAAAAAATTTCAACTATCTGGACAAGTGAAAAAGTGGGTATACATTCTTACCGGTGTTGGGGTTATATTTTTCAATGTACTATATAGTATAGGAAATAAGGACATTCTTGTGAGCGGTGATTGGAGCGGTGCAACTACGGCTTTGCTAGCTTCGTTAGTATGGGTGATTTTATTCTCATTTGTATTAATGGCAGAAACCAAGACTGAATAAAACTAAAGTAAAAAGACGGCTTAGGCCGTCTTTTTTTTGTTACAATTAAAAAGAATATAATTAAGGACTTGAGGACAGCAGGTGAAAATATGCCAGATCACGTCAAGATGACGATAATAGAGCCCGATGGAAATGAATATAGCTTATGGACCCTTAAGGGTAAGACAGTATGGGAAGCTCTGGAGACAATAGGCTGGGATATGCGAGGATCGTGTGGCGGGCAGGGAAACTGTTCCAAATGTAAATTTCGAATGACCGGTGGTGTCAGTGAACTAACCCTGACGGAAAGGGAGCGCCTTATACCTGAAGAGGTCAGCAGTGGACAGAGGCTGGCCTGCTTAGCAACTGTGGAGGATGATTTTACCCTATTTATCGATTACTGGCAAAGAGAGGATAAAGCTAAAACCAGCTTGCTTAGATACCGCCCGGGGATAATAAACGATAGTGGGGTTAGTAATAAGGAATTTTTTATTCCGGGACGTGAAACTGAATGCCACATTCCCATTTATGATCGTATTAAAAGCACACTGAGCGGATATAGTTTAGAACTAAGCGCCGATAATATTAATTATCTGGCCGGGCTTGACCGTCAGGGACGGCCTGCGCTGGAATTGCATGCGATTATACTGGGCGGGACCAGGGTGATAAAGGTAGGGCGCCAGCGCGAAACGCTATTGGGGTTGGCGTTGGATATCGGCAGCACGAGCCTTTTCGCAGCCCTGGTGGATTTGGAAAACGGCAAGACGGTTGCGATGGCGTCTCATAATAATATGCAGAGGACATACGGAGAAGATATTATTTCTCGGGTAAATTATGCTATGGAACATGAAGAGGGTGCATCATCTCTGCAGCGTATTCTGATTAACAATCTGAACAGTATGATAGAAGAAATGGCATCAGACACAGGGGCCAGTCCATTAAGTATTTATAAGATTACAGCCGTAGGAAATCCGGTAATGTTGCATTTATTATTAGGACTTGGGACCGCAGGGTTTGGAGCAGCTCCCTATGTTGGAAGCTTTTCAGAAGAAATTCATATGCCCGTATCTGAACTAGGTTTAAAGGTAAACCCACTGAGTACGATGAGCATACTCCCGCAGTTGGGGGGATTTGTAGGTGCCGATACTACGGCCTGTCTATTGACCCTGGCACCGATCCACGATCAGACCTTTCTGTTGATTGACATTGGTACCAATGGGGAGATTGTACTAGGGCATCACGGCAGGATGTGGACAGCGTCAGCCGCTGCTGGTCCGGCTTTCGAAGGTGGGGCAGTGAGCTGCGGCATGAGAGCAGGGCAGGGTGCTATAGATAAAATATTTTGGAACCATGGGAAA
>JBAYYO010000266.1:0-3600 GCA_041672985.1 Syntrophomonas sp.
AGCACCGCGCTATCGTGTTCATTATTGTTTGTTTTCCTGGTAAGCCTTTGTAGTCTGTATGGAGGATATACATGGTATAACCATGGTAGTAAGGGAGAAATTACTGATGTCAAAGTCCCAATTAGCTAAACTAGTCCAAGAAGATATGAAGTCAGGGAGTAACTGTTGTCAGGCAATTCTAGCAGCAGTTAGTAAGGTATGGGATATACCATTGGGAGACGATATGTTGGCTGCCGCGGCTCTTTTTGGCGGCGGTATGGGCAGTGGTTGTACCTGTGGAGCACTGACGGGTATGGTAATGGCAGCCGGGATTATGGATAAATATCATCCTCATCCTGCCGGTTCCAATTTATCCAAGCAGCTACATGACCAGTTTAAACATGAATTTGGCTCAACGTGCTGCAGAGTTATTAAGAATAAGCGCACAACGATTCAAAAAATAGGCAATAAGGCTTGTATGGATTTGACTGGAAGGACGGCAGAGATGTTGGTTGCTGAGTGGGAGAGGTTTATAAATGCCCCAACAGTCCCTGGTATCAATAATAATTCCAACTCTAAATGAACAAAACAATATATTGCTGTTACTGGAAAATTTACAAAAGCCGGCCAAGGTGGAACTTATAGTATGTGATGGAGGAAGCTCAGATGCTACCTTGGAAGTATGCCACGATTTCCCGGTACGGGTTATAAGCGCCCAGCGGGGACGTGGAATTCAGATGAATACTGGAGCCGAGTGCGCGCAGGGAGAAATATACCTATTTTTACATGCTGACAGTTTGATTGAAAGCAGAGTAATCGAAGATATTCGCGATGCAGTCTCACTAGGAGATCAATGGGGATGCTGTACTCTACAGTTTAATGATAGTACTCTGCTGTTCAGAGTTATTGCTTTTCTTTCCAACCTAAGAGCTAAAGTGTTCAGCAGCTGTTACGGTGATCAAGGTATTTACTGTGAACGCGATCTATTCTGGGAAAATAATGGTTTTCCTGAAACAGTATTTTTGGAAGACATGGAATTCTCCCGTCGACTCCGCAGTCAAAAAAGGGCACGGATTGTAAATGGCATTATTACTACCAGCACCCGTTTTAGGGAAGCCGGTATATGGAGGTCAATTTACAGGAATCAGGTGGTTAAAGTTTTATACGCTTTAGGAGTTAAACCAGAACGACTATGGCAATGGTATAGATCTGAGAAGCAGGCGACATTATGCGAACGGCAGTAATTGTTATGAGTAAAGTGCCCCGGCCCGGATTCACCAAAACCAGATTGAATTCGGTTTTGTCTGAACGGGAAAGTGCGGAATTTCACCGTGCCTGTCTGACCGATACCTGCCGAAGTGTTAGGAGAAGCGGGATGCCAGGATATATCTACTATGCGGAACCGCTTAATAATCCCCAATCCGAGGAAAAAGGCTCGGCTTTAGATCTATGGGAATTACCCGAGGAGGAGCGTATTCATTTTCAGATGCATCCCCAGCAGGGAGAGGATCTGGGGGAACGTTTATATAATGCAGCGCTGGAGATTCTAACAAAATATGAAGCGGTGTTAATTTTGGGGAGCGATATGCCGGAAATTACTCCTGATATAATTTTAGAAGCACAGGAAAGATTGTTTAGCAGTGAAATTGTAATTGGCCCCGCCCATGATGGAGGTTATTATCTATTGGGAGTAAAACAAGCTTATCCCAATATCTTTTGTAATATACCATGGGGAACTCCCCAAGTATTGGAGAAGACACTGGAGATTATAAGACAAAACAATCTAACCTTTTCATTATTACAGACCCATGCGGATATAGATAACTGGGATGATCTAGTTAACTTCTTCAGGATCGGCAAAGCTGATGAGAATAATAGATATGAGAGTTTAGCAGCATTTCAGATTGCTGTTAAACTAGTGGAAAAGTATAGGGAAGGAGTTAGAGGGTGGATAAACACATAAAAAAGATTGTCGATGGGGCCATGAATAGGCACTTATTATCAGCACTGGAAATACGAGACCTGCTGGCCCTGCCTACTGCCTCGGAAGAATCATTTTATACCCAATATGCTGCTTTACAGATAAATATGGAGGTTATGGCAGGCATGGCTGAAGTACATGGCCAGGTAGGGATCAACAGCGGTCCTTGTGCATGCAATTGTGCTTTTTGTTCTTTTGCTGCCTCCAATCGTATTTTTCAAGAACAACGAGTAGAAGCAATTGATTCAATAATTGAAAAATGTATCCGTCTTCAGTCGGAAGGAGCAAACGCAATTTATCTTATGGCTACAGCGACATTAACATTTCCGGACTTTTTATACGTTGGCCGTATGGTAAGGGGCAGTCTTGATGCAGACACCATTCTGGTTGCAAATATTGGAGATTTTGGCTATCAAGAGGCTCTGGCACTTAAGGAGGCTGGCTTCAGCGGGGTTTATCATGCGGTAAGATTGGGGGAAGGCTATGACACTCGCATTTCCATCCAAAAACGTCTCGATACTATTACATCAGTCCATAAAGCAGGTCTTAAATTAGGAACCTGCTTAGAACCAGTAGGACCTGAACATAGTATTGAAGAATTAGTAGAGAAGATAATCATCACCCGCGAAGCCCACCCGGTATTCAGTGGAGCTATGCGCCGGACACCTATTCCCAATACCACACTGGATTCCCTGGGGAAAATCAGCGAAGCTAGAATGTCACATATAGTGGCAGTAGTGCGTCTGGCGGTAGGATATAATGTACCTGGTAACTGTACCCACGAACCCAATGTTCTGGGAGTGAGGGCCGGTGCCAACCTATTGTGGGCTGAAGCTGGATCTAATCCTCGGGATACTGTGGATGATACAGAGAGCAGCCGGGGCTTTGATATAGCCAAGTGTCAGGAAATACTCAAAGAAGCTGAGATCGAATTGATAGATGGACCTTCCAGAATGTTTGCTATGGCATAAATGCCAAGCAATAAAAGCGATACTTGATCATTATACCTGAAAAGGCAGGGATTTATATGGGAAAAAGCTTTTGGAAAAGTATTTGGTTTAAAATAGCAATTATTTTAATACCCATAGTACTGTATATTTTAATTGATCCAGTGCAGATAGCAGTTAAAAGATCAGTTTTTATTCTGTCAATGGTTGACGTTGATGCAGCCAAAGGTTATATCTTATCATTTGGCATCTGGGCACCCATGGTTTCGTTTCTGCTGATGGTTTTTCAATCGCTGCTTGCACCGTTGCCAGCTTTTATAATTACCTTTGCTAACGCAGGATTGTTTGGCTGGATAAAAGGGGCTATTCTTTCATGGTCCAGTGCAATGGTGGGTGCCGCGTTATGCTATGCTATTGCTCGTATTTATGGAAGAACGGTAGTGGAAAAGATTACTACCCGAGCTGCTTTAAAAGAGGTAGACAAATTTTTTGAGAAATATGGGAAGTGGGCGGTTTTAGTTGCGCGCTTGCTGCCCTTTGTATCATTTGATGTTGTAAGCTATGCTGCAGGTCTAACTGCGATGGGATTTTGGGAATTTATCTGGGCTACTGGATTGGGCCAATTGCCTGCAACTATTATTTATTCATATGTGGGAGGTGTGTTGACAGGTAGCGCCAGGACTATGGTGATGG
>JBAYYO010000267.1:0-3583 GCA_041672985.1 Syntrophomonas sp.
CTTTACACGACCGGATTTCGCTTTGGGAATTGCTGCGTCGACCGGAGATAAAAATAAGTGACTTCATTGAGCGGGGCTGGATGAAATCAGGTGACAGTGAAATATTAGGCCAACTGGAGATACAATCCAAGTATGAAGGCTACATCAATAAACAGAGGGAACAAGTGCAGCGGTTTGAAAGAATGGAAAACAAGAAGATTCCCGCGGACATTAATTACGATGAGGTATATAGCTTATCCAACGAAGCGATACAGAAATTAAAAGAGATTCGGCCGCAATCCTTGGGTCAGGCTTCTCGGATTGGCGGAGTTTCACCGGCAGATATAAATATTTTATGGATTTATTTGGTAAAAAGAAGGAATTAGAAAATTTATATGGAAATAAATGTAAAGAAGTTTTTGCAGCTATTGCTGGCGGAAAATAAGAAACAAAATCTGGTGAGTCGCAAGACCACCCTGGAAGATCTTGAGCAGCACATTCAAGATAGTATCCAGGTGTTGGAATGGGTTTCTTTGGCTGGTCAGGCAGTGATAGACATCGGCAGCGGAGCGGGTTTCCCGGGCATGGTTCTGGCGATGGTTCAGCCTGATTGCCAGATGACCCTGGTAGAATCCGACCTCAAGAAAAGCCTCTTTTTACAAAATGTTAAAGAGGAGCTGGGTCTTGATAATGTCAGAATCATACGTGCCCGGATAGAGATACTGGGACAGGACAGTAAGCACCGGGCCGGCTATGATCTGTGTACCTGCCGCGCGGTGGCAGCAATGACAGTGTTGCTCGAATATGGATTACCTCTGGTCAAACCAGGAGGAAGGGTTTTGATGTGGAAAGGGCGCAGTTACCAGCAGGAAATAACTGAGGCCCAAATGGCGCTGCAAGTGCTGGGAGGTAGAATTGAGGAGGTTTATCAGTATAATCTGATGCACGACAAAGATCGTACTATAGTAGCGGTGAAAAAGGTGCACCCCACACCTGCCCAATTTCCAAGAAAGGTAGGAGCACCGACTAAAAAGCCGTTATAAGCGGGAGGTGCTTGGGTGGTTAAAAGACAGTGGGACAAACTTATGGCCAAAGTTAACACGGCTAAAGTCTTGGAGATATCCTTGGACGATATTAGCCGCAACCCTTTTCAACCGCGTAAGGATTTTAATGAGTTAGAAATAAAGGAACTCGCCCAATCGATCCTAATGTATGGTGTTATTCAGCCGATTATTGTCCGAAAAGTTCGGGAGGGCTACCAGTTAATTGCTGGAGAAAGGCGATTTCGAGCTTGTAGAATGATCGGCAGCACCACCATCCCCGCCCTTATACAAGAAATGAATGATCAGCAGGCAGCGGCAGTTTCCCTTATTGAAAATTTACAACGCAAAGATTTGAATTATTTTGAAGAGGCGGGCGCTTATGCTAGACTAATCACGGAGTTTGGTATGACTCAGGAAGAAGTGGCGCAGAAGGTTGGCAAGAGCCAATCGGCAGTTGCCAACAAGCTGCGATTGTTAAGGCTGAGCAAAGAACTACGCTGCCTGATAGTAACTGAAACCATTACTGAAAGACATTCCCGGGCTTTATTAAAATTAAATTCCATAGAAATGCAAAAGGAAGTATTACTGGCTATTTATGAGAAAGACTTAACGGTTAAAGAGACCGAAGAGATAGTAGAAAAGCTGCGCCAGCATAATCTGCCCCAGGAAGTGAATAAGAGTGGTCAAGGGCAGCAGGTTTCTATCGTAATCAGAGATGCTCGAATTTTTCTTAATACCATAAAAGAGACGGTAAACAGGGCTATAAAAATAGGAATAGATATGTATATGATTGAAAATGAAAGCGAAGAAGAGTACGAGATCATAATCAGGGTTCCGCGGTTAAGGCGCAGTAATAGGCTGGTGGCCAAAGGATAGGCGCACCCTTGAATCCAGGCTATATAAGATAAGCAGGAGACTAGCCCCCTGCTCAGACCGTTAAAAAAGGCTAATAGCAACTTTAACAGTATCGCTTGCGATACATCAGTGGTGCCCTTGGGTGCTGCGTTAATTCGGAAGACCCGTTTAATAGATGTACTTGTTACGGGGACATTCCCCCCAGGGGTGTGTCCCCATACCTTATTACGCGTCAATTACGGGTCTTCCTATTGCCTTGCTTTTAACCTATTTTGCTAGCTCTGGCAGGGTGTCCCATAAAGCAATATACATAAAAAAGGCATAAGAACAAAAGTTTCTGTTTTGGTATAATAATGGGGTAGGAATATAAGTGATCAAAAGAGAAGTTAGTAAAATACCCTGGAAAGGCCGGTTAGGGAAAGAAAGGTGGACAAGGAATGGCAAGGATAATTGCGGTTACTAACCAGAAGGGAGGGGTGGGTAAAACCACCACGGCAGTTAACCTGGCTACTTTTATGGCCATGGATGGCTATAAGGTGCTGCTGGTTGATTGTGATCCACAAGGAAACGCCACCAGTGGCCTGGGGATTAATCGTAAGCGGCTCAAGTTTTGCCTTTATGACCTGCTGGTTGACGAGCTTGAGTCCAACCAGGTGATGACTATGACCAGGGTAGATAATCTGGATTTAATCCCGGCAACAATTCAATTAGCCGGGGCGGAAATTGAGTTGGTATCTCGCCCCCATCGGGAACAAGCGCTAGCTACCGGACTTGCACCCGTCAGCGATTATTATGACTATATCATTATTGATTGCCCCCCTTCTTTAGGGCTGTTGACAATTAATGCCTTGACGGCTTGCGATTCCGTTTTGATTCCCCTCCAGTGCGAATATTATGCTCTGGAAGGATTAAGCCAGTTGATGGATACTATACAATTAGTAAGAAAAAGATTGAATCCCAAATTAAAGGTTGAAGGAATCGTCTTTACCATGTTTGATGGCAGAACTAATCTTTCCATACAGGTTGTAGACGAAGTAAAGAGTCATTTTCGTAAAGAAGTATATCAGACCATTATTCCCAGAAACGTTAGGCTCAGTGAAGCGCCCAGTCATGGGAAACCCATCGCCTTATATGATTCACGCTCCAAAGGAGCCGAGGTTTATCGAGATTTTGCCAGGGAGGTATTGAAACGTGGGCAAGAAAGAACGCGGGCTAGGTAGAGGATTAGAAGCGCTGCTTTCGACAGAGGAGTCGGATTTAGCTCAGGTTATGGAATTAGACTTAACCATGATAATCCCTCAGGAAAATCAGCCCCGCAAAATATTTAAAGAAGAAGCTTTGCAGGAATTAGCCAGTTCAATCAAGGAGCACGGAGTCCTGCAACCCGTGTTGGTAAGACCGAGGGGCGATTATTATGAAATTATTGCCGGGGAAAGACGGTGGAGGGCTGCAGAACTGGCGGGTTTGCAGAACATACCCGCCCTGGTTAAGGAAATTGAGGATATTGAAGCCGCAGAGATATCTTTGGTAGAGAATCTGCAACGGGAAGATTTATCTGCTATTGAAGAGGCTCGGGCGTACAAGAATCTATCAGAGTACTATGATTACACCCAGGAACTAATTGCCGAGAGAGTTGGAAAAAGCCGGGCCTATATTGCCAATACGATTAGACTATTAAACTTAAGTCCAGAAATAATAGAGATGAT
>JBAYYO010000268.1:0-3566 GCA_041672985.1 Syntrophomonas sp.
TGTGAATTCTCACATTAATCCTGCCATAATTCTCAAATTAAAACCACCTCATATTGAGCCATTAGGAGTTAATTTTGCAAATTAGCCCGGTAAAAAACATTTCATTTCTCATTTTAAAGTGGTACCCAATTTGACCAAACCAAAAGCCGCCAGAATCAAATAACTCCAGCGGCTGACCGGTAGTAAGATTAGAAATTCAATTCACTTTGAGCTTGATAAACGGTTTCTTCATCAACCTGTCTTTGCTTTTTTTCACAGGCATACAGGAGGCAATTTGTAGCCAGGCTGTTTACCAGCCGTGGCACTCCACTGGTAACACCGTAAATAGCTTCCACCGATGGTGCCGTGAAAAGGTCGTCATGTGTACCACCAAAGGCCAGACGGGTTTTCAGATACTCTCCTAATTCATCTTTTTGAATATTACTCATCATATGCTTCACTACAATTCGCTGCCTTAAAGGATTATTCACATTCAAGGCTAACTTGCTGCGGATCAGGGGTTGTCCCGCCAAGATTAAGATGAATGGATTTTCTGAGTCCATATTGAAGTTAAAAATCAAACGTAAATCCTCTAGCAGCTTATTGGAAGCCATATGAATCTCATCTAAAATGATAACAGGTGTAACCCGGCGCTCATAATACATGGAACCAATTGCCGACTGAATCTGGTGAAAGAGGTCTACCTTTTTATGCTTAGGTTCTTCGCCCAGTTCTAAAGCCAATCCTCGGTAGAACTCCTGTACCGTTACCGTTGCCAGGGGAAAGTAAAAGGATTGAAATAAAGCTGGGTTCAAACTTTGGGCATATTTGCGTAAAGCAGTTGTTTTGCCGGTACCAGCTTCACCAATGATAAGACCAATACCTCTAGCCTTCTGCAGATAATCTAGGCGGGAAGTAAGCTCCTCTAGATTGTTGCTTAAAAACAATTTATCCACCGGGATTTCCTTGGTAAACGGATTGAATTTCAAGTTGAAGAATTGGGTAAACATTTAATGCTCCCCCCTTCCTTCAAGGTCTTCATAGCGCAGGTTGGGATTAGATGCCTTGGAAATGCTGGTAAAAGATATATGATTGCAGCTTTCATTTGCAATGTTTTTGGTCTCGTTATCAATATCTATGAAGTCTTCGGACTTATCCTTTACCGGTCTGCCCGGGCCTTTTCTTTTTACATGGGCATTATCATGGAAGTTAACCTGCCGGGCTTCTCCAACCTTTTTCCCTTCATGATAGAGGAGAATGGGGTTGTTCGGATTTGACAGCCATTCCGGGTCATATCTTACCTCTACCCGGGAATTAACCAGATGCCCATCTGTTTCATACAGGATGTTATCCAGTGATAAAGTAGCATCATGCTTTACCTTACGCTTTACTCTCAATAAAAAGTATTCATCAAGCAGGGCCGGATTCGGAAAAATCTTAATCCGCTCCGATTGCGCCATAAAAAAATCTAAGGGACTCATTTTAAGCTCACTGTGGACTTTGCGATGATAATCCTCCTCAAGCCATTGCCAGTAAAGCAGATTCAATTCATCAATATCTTTAATTTCAGCAGGGTTTATCTGGCTTAAAAACCTTAACCTGACGGTGCGGAAAAACCTTTCAATTTTCCCTTTTTTGTTGGCCTGGAAAGGGGGAGCATGTATGAGGGAACAGCCCATTTGGGCACAAACCATCTGCATCTGGGTGGACCGAAATATTTTGCCGTTATCAGTATAGATCATCGAAGGAATACCTTTTCTTAAAACCGCCTCTTTGAGTACCACTCTAAGCGCAGAGAAATTTTGACTAAAAGACCATTGGCTATAGGTAACATACCTGCTCGCATCATCGAGAAATGCGATTAAGTAAGTCTGTTTTTTGCTCTTGCCTACCTTGAGATAGCTCCCATACAAGAGGTCACTTTGCCAAAGTTCATTAATATATTGATGGGCAAATCTTTTCATTTCTTTTTCTTCATCCGGTTCTTTAATTGCAGTTAAGTCCGGGTTAGCTGCCAGGAAGCGGTAGAAGGTAGAAAGGGATACTTCCTGAGATAATATGGCACCATCTTTAACCAGGGATTCGTAGAGCATGCTGCTGTTAATTCTGGGCTTTTGTATACGCTTTTCCCTGATTTTTTCTACTAACCCATCATCAATTTTACGGGATTTACCCCGATCCGAACGGTAACCCGGTTTTAACGCATCAATACCACCACGTCGATAATCGCTAAGCCAACTGACCAGGGTTTTAGGGGAATACATGCGCATTCCATAATAGGGCATATCAATGGCTTTACTGGTGACTTCGATAAAATATTCCTTTTGATTATCTACTTGTCCATTCAGGACCGGACTGATTAACGAAAACCTCCTAAGTGCAATTTGTTCTCTTTTCTCATTATCAAGCATAGCAACTAACCTCCATAAGTTTTGGTAGTTTAAGGAGGCTTAAGCGCTTAAGCCAGACGTCTTCATTTTCATGTTAACATCTGCGGCGGTATAGATATAGGAAAAAGTTCTGTTGCTAAGCTTTTTAGGTAATTGGTTTACACATCATTCCGTTCTCATGCTAAACTATTGTGCAAGGGAGATAAAAAAGAGCACTTACATTGTTCAAAAAACCTCTGCGAGAAGGTCTGGATTGTGCCAAATCCACCATTGACAATGTGCAATATCTTTTTTGCTCCCTTTTTTATGTCTAAACCGAAATCCGGAAGGGCCAAGTCCGGTAGAAACTGTCTTAATCCTATCTGTATAGAGTGTAAATTCATTAGAAATCTCAATACATAGAACTCGACATGCTGCAGACCCAGGTGTAGCTTGGGGTGATGCTCTCTTAAGTGCCGAATAATCTGGGTATAGGACATACTGGATTCAATATGATTAACAATAATCATATAAATAACTGCCAGGGAATACTGGTAGTAGGGTAAACAAAAGGAAGGTAAGTAGGAAATAGTTCTACCGCAAAAGGGGCAATAATAGCGTCTAATCAGTATTCGGCCACGATAGGTGACATCAAGACAGTTCCTCTCGTAGAAGCCGTGCTTTTTCGGGGGTATTGGCATTAAACAGTCCGGGTTGGGGCAAGCATCAGGAACCGGAAATTTAAAATTCACGCCTTGCCGCGCATACTCTGCTGGACTAATCGCAGTTAAAAAAATCTGCTGCAAGATTATCACATCCTACAACAGATTCTATAGTATTTCTAATGCTAAAACAAAATGAGGATTATTTGCACTTTGCTTCGGTATTCATTTTGTTGGCTGATTGTTTAATTCGAGAAAAATGGCTCCCGAAGGGAGCCATTAATTTGCGGATTAACAACATGTTCCGTGATGTGATTCAGCAAGTTATGGAAAGTGAATTGGACCAAGAACTGGGCTATGAAAAAAGTGAAAGAGTGTCGAATGCAGAGGACGCATTAGTGTTGAAAAACTACCGTAATGGCCACTCCCAAAAGACCGTAAAGACTCAGCTAGGAGAAGTAAAGATCAAAGTCCCTCGTGACCGTAATGGGGAATATGAGCCTAAAATAATATGAGGTGGTTTTAATTTGAGAATTATGGCAGGATTAATGTGAGA
>JBAYYO010000269.1:0-3549 GCA_041672985.1 Syntrophomonas sp.
CGTTGATACAAACGTAAATGATGGCATGATGACTTCATCCCCCGGCCCAATACCAGCCAATATAGCGGCCATTTCAAGGGCGTGGGTGCATGAGGTTGTAAGCAACGCTTTCGTGCACTTAACCTGTTCTTCAAACCAAGTAGTGCACTTTTGGGTGAAAGGACCGTCACCTGATAGTTTTAAATTATTCATGGCTTGTTGTATGTATTTAAGTTCATGCCCCGTCACTAGAGGTTTATTGAAATCTATCCTCATTATATACCCCCTCGGCCATTGGATTTAGAATCTTTGCATTTCAGATAGGGTCTCAGTTAAGCGTACCCAAATCCATTTATGATCTTATAATAATAAAGCAATCCACTCATGAAATGCAGGAGCAAAATAGCCATAGTATAAAAACGCTTTCTATTTTTGGGTTGCTTCATCAGATAGCCCCCACAGGCAAGAAATAAAATATATAAGGAAATCTCCGCTCCCCAACAAAAGTTACCATGGTGCATTCTTGTCCCGGTTTCAGCAAACAGAGCGGCTTGTAATAGCGCTACTAAGAATACCGCCCAAGCCATAACAACTTTGGAATCTTTTTTAATCTCTCTAAAGTATAGTACTGTAACGGATAGTGGGAATGCCACTGATACTAAAATCGAAAGGGGTATATTGGCCGACCATATCCTCCAAACGAGTAATGGTGCAATAATTATTGATGATTCTTTATCGCCACCATAAACGTTCATGTATTCGTAAAACAGAAGGATGATAACCGGTAGAAATGCAATAACCAATATCGCAATTCTATCTCCAATTCCTTCATGTGGTTGCCTTATAAATAACTG
This sequence comes from Syntrophomonas sp., assembly GCA_041672985.1. Classification (GTDB taxonomy): domain Bacteria; phylum Bacillota; class Syntrophomonadia; order Syntrophomonadales; family Syntrophomonadaceae; genus PHAA01. The sequence continues at coordinate 834 of JBAYYO010000269.1, forward strand.
ATAACAAAGCGCTATCAAAAACACAGGCATATATGCCAAAAAATAATTTGGTTTAGTAATGACAACTAGTAGCATTAAAATTATTACCGGAATGAAATCCTTCATTGACAACGATTTTAAAAACTTAATTGAAAAATAAAACAGCAAAATTACAAACGGAATATTTAGAATGGCTGTTGGATTATGCCATATTGTAGGGGAGATTTGTCCGAGATATATTGGTGTCCATAAATTTACTATGGGAACAGCAAATATTATAAGCAAGGTTATAATAAACGAATTAAAATAACTCAATCCGTCATCATACAAAACAAATAGGGTTACCAATGTTTTCATAACAACAAATATGGTTAACAAATAGACAGTCGCATTAACCAAATCCTCTGTTTTTAGACTTCCCTGGGTACAAATATATATCAATGGATATAGTATAGTATAAGAAAACCAATTTTCCTCAGCCATACTAGTTTGCATAGCTTGGATATGCAGTAAAATGTCCGAGAGATGAATATCTGATGCTTCGACGCGGAATAATGGATAACTAAGCATTAATACTGCCAAAGATAAAACCATTGTACAAAATATCTTTACACAAGAGCTCTTATCCATTTTACTCAACATACTTTATCTCAGTTCCCTTCAAAATACATCTCTAGGCAATCTCATAAGCCAAAAACGTATATTCCGCCTATAATTAGGATAGTTCCCATGATCTTGTTCCCTGTAATTTTTTCCTTTAAGAATATCCAGCTAAGAAACAATACATAGATATAGCCCGCAGACTCCAGGATAGGTCCCCGTTTCAATTCTACTCCTCGATAAGCTATAATGGTCAGGATTGTGGATGTAAAGAATATGGAATAAGCCCCTACAACTCTCTTGTTAATATACTCCCTTACTATACTGCCATGCTCTGCATTGGCACTGGACTTTAACATAATTTGGGCACAAGAGGCAATGAATACGGAAAGAAGAAATAGTAATGTGTATTTATTAATCATGGTGGAATACCATTATAATTCCGGTAATAATGAGCACAGCTCCTATTAGATTGTTTAATGTTATTGTTTCACCAAATAACAACCACGCCCATACGAACGTCCATATGATGAGCATTCCTTTATTGGCATACGCCACCGATAGGTCAAATCGTTTTATAACCTGTTGCCAGATGATAGCATAAATACCGATAACGAATATCTCCAAAGCATAGAGCATAATGAAGTCAACTGACCCAAATGGTAACAAAGATGCCTTCTTGGCTATAATCCCAGTGATGCTTAGTACTAGAATTGAGAACTGCAGAATGGCAATGTTGAGAAGTCTTGTGTTTGATAATACCCTCATATAAAAATCCTCATTGTTCACCCACCAGGTGTAAACATTCCTCTGCATTTCGGCAATGCAATATGAAATATCCGTGGCGGTTGGAACTATCTGTGACAACATGGTCAGTTATCATCTTAATATCATATTTATACAAGCTATCCTGATGATTTTTATGTATCACTTGAAAAATATTCAAATCCTCCTTATTAAAAATAAACCTAACGAGAGCCGCACCAAATGATTTATTCACCAATCCGAATTCTGGTTCCTTACCTACAGCAATATCTATTACCATTTTTAAATAATCGTTACCAGTTGTAAGTTTCACCAGGTCAGAACCTATGTAATCGCCTCCCATACGAGCACCAATTTCGATAATCATAATTTCATTATCTTTATTAATCCTAATTTCAGAGTGCGAAGCACCATTTTTAATCTTCAACGCATCCAGGGCTTTTTTTACTATTTCAATTGCTTTTCTCAGAGTATATTCCTTAATGCGTCCCGGCTGTAAATGCATTTTCTCCACGAAATGAGGAGCCCCTGCAGTAAACTTCTCTGTTATTGCCAGGAAGTAATGTACTCCTTGAAATGAAATCATCTCAATGCTGTATTCCTGTCCTTCAAAAAACTCTTCTAATATCGCTTGATTCTTAATAGAAGAGGTAATAGCAGTCCTTATCGCCGAATTCAAGTCTCTTTCGTCAATAATTTTTGTTATCCCGCGACTTCCCGATCGGTCTACTGGCTTCACAATCAGCGGATACGTCATATTCACTTCATCCAAACCAAACTCGTTATCAACAAGAACGAAAGAAGAGCAGGAGATACCCCTTGATGACAAAGCTTTTCTCATTTCATATTTATTGGTTGATACCAGTGAAGAATAGTTGCTGTTTCCTACCAAACCCAATTCGTTAGCAACATAATTAACTGTAGGTACAGCAAGATCGGAAGCTATTGATACTATTCCTACAGGTTCAATACCTCTGGTATTTTTCAAAATCCGTTCTTTATCTACAATACTTATTGGGTAAAAATGATCTGCTATGAATCGACAAACCGCTCCTTCTTCCCATGCAAAAACGTGGGTTTCATACCCCAGACGTCTTGCGGTTTCTACTAGGCCAATTTGAAATTCGCCAGCACCGATAATTACAAGCTTCTGATCGTTCATAAGGCTTTTCTTCCTATTGATTTTATATGAGTTCTAATTTTAATCACTTTAGGTTTCTTGATTCAAGATAATGGAACTTCCCCAATACCATTTCTTGCTTATAATCTTCAAGCATTTTTTTAAATGGTATAAATCGGGGATTATAACCGAAATCATTCTTGGCCTTTTTGATATCAAATAAATAGGATGGGGTAGTGTTTTTTTTCTCCG
>JBAYYO010000270.1:0-3535 GCA_041672985.1 Syntrophomonas sp.
GTCTTGCTCAGCTTAATAGTATCAATTTATACAGCCTTGCGTTTAAAAGGAGAATGGAGAGGGGCAGCAGGGGAGAAGTTTGACCTGCCCGGCAGTCTTTTGTATGTGCTGGGACTGGCCGCTTTTCTTTATGGTATGTCATCCCTTTCTTCATGGGACTGGTCCTGGTATATCGCTGCTATTGGATTAGTCTGCCTGGGCTTTTTTGTCCGATATGAATTGGGGCAATTACATCCTTTGATAGAAATGAGATTATTTATCCAGAATATAAGCTTTGCTTTCTCCAACTTGGCAGCGATGATCAACTATAGTGCCACCTTTGCGTTGGGGTTCTTGCTTTCCATTTACCTGCAGGTCATAGTGGGCTACAGTTCTCAGGCCGCTGGCATGATTCTCCTCGCTCAACCTCTGATGATGGCCTTGTTTTCCCCGCTGGCGGGCAGCTTGTCTGACCGGATAGAGCCGCGCCTGGTTGCTACCGCGGGAATGACTTTGAGCTCCATAGGGATATTTTTCTTTATCTTTCTGGGGCTCAATACTTCGATAAGCCTGCTGACAGCTAATCTAGCCCTTATTGGACTGGGCTTTGCTCTGTTTTCCTCGCCTAATACCAACGCAGTTATGGCTGCGGTGCAACCCCGGCTCTATGGTATAGCCTCTTCCACGCTGGGGACGATGAGATTGGTGGGCCAGGCTCTCAGCATGGCGATAGTAACGTTATTGATGGCTGCATATATAGGTAATGCTCAGCTGAGTAATGTTGAGCCTCAGCTTTTAATGAACAGTATCCACACTACATTTATCATATTCTTTATTTTATGTTGCCTGGGCATATGGGCATCCATCGCCCGGGGTAAAAGCACCGGGGAGCAGATTGAATCGGTTGGGAGAGGGGTTTAGAAGCTTATGAAAAAGACTGTTCTCATTACGGGCAGTTCCAAAGGGATTGGACGCGCCAGCGCAGAATTATTTGCTGAGGATAATTATAATGTGATTATAAATTATTTGCATTCCGAGCCAGATGCCCTCGCTTTGGCGGCCTTGCTGGAGAAAAAGGGGCATTCGGTCATGACATATCAGGCTGATGTGTCCAAACGCGCTCAGGTTGAGTCTATGGTCGATAGCAGCATAGGCCGCTTTGGCTCAATTGATGTGTTAGTTAATAATGCCGGTATTGCCCAGCAAAAGCTCTTTACAGATATTACGGATGAAGATTGGGATACCATGTTTAATATTCATGTTAAGGGTATTTTCCATTGCTGTCAGGCCGTTTTACCATTAATGATCAGTAAAAAGCGGGGCAAAATAATTAATATATCATCGATATGGGGAATGACGGGGGCCTCCTGCGAGGTTCATTATTCGACGGCCAAAGCGGCCGTAATAGGTTTCACGAAGGCTCTGGCCCGGGAATTAGGCCCCTGTAATATTCAAGTAAATTGCGTGGCGCCGGGGATCATTGATACTGAAATGAATGCCGCCCTGGATGAGTCCGATAGAAACAGGCTGCGGGAAGAAACACCTCTGATGAGATTCGGAACCCCTGCGGAGGTAGCCTATACCCTTTTATATCTGGCCTCGGATAAGGCGGATTTCCTAACCGGGCAGGTTTTGAGTCCCAATGGAGGATTTGTTATATAGTTACAGTGCCAGCGGGAGTTTCTGAACCTGCATATGTGTTTTCCCAACTAAAGTTTATTGAAGGGGCCAATGGGGAAGTGACCCTACAACTTGCCTATTTATTTTTGTGGATATATTTTCCCAATTGTTATGTTATACTGATGTCCAAAAGGGAGTGGGGCGAAGTTGTGAAAATAGCAGTGGTGGATGGTCAGGGTGGCGGGATTGGCAGAATTATAGTGGAGAAGCTGCGTCAGGAGCTGGGTAATTCATGTCATATCATAGGGCTGGGGACAAATGCCATAGCCGTTTCTCTGATGCTGAAAGCGGGTGCCAATGAAGGAGCCAGCGGCGAAAATGCAGTAATTCACTGTGCCTCCAGGGTGGATGTCATTGCAGGCTCAGTAGCAATTGTGGCTGCCCATTCTTTCCTGGGGGAACTTACCCCGGCAATGGCCGAGGCTATAGCTTCGGGAGATGCGATTAAAGTGCTGATACCACTGAATCGTTATAACCTTGAAATCAGCGGGGTCGTTGACGAACCATTGCCTCTGCAGGTAAATCATCTGGTGGCCAGGGTGAGACAGATATATGATAGCAGGAAGCTTAGATAGCTTTATTTGAAATGTGAGATTGGGATGAATAGATAACAGGATTTATGGGAAGGCAGGTGCAGAAAATGTGTAAGAATATGCCGCCCCTGGAACTGGCTATTCAGTTTCACGGGCATATATGTCCAGGTCTTCTGATGGGTGTGCGGGTGGCCGAATTTGCCCAAAAATATCTGGATGTAAATCAGGACCAAGATGAGGAACTGCTGGCGGTTGTTGAAACCAATTCCTGCGGCGTGGATGCTATCCAGTCCGTACTGGGCTGTACTTTTGGGAAAGGGAATTTGGTTTTTGAGGATTCTGGGAAAAATGTATACACGATTGCCAGCCGGGAAAAGAATCGCGCCGTACGCATCGCTCAGAAATTCAACTCCCAACCCCATCCGGATTCGGTACGTTACCGTGAGTTAAACCGCAAGGATTTTCTAACTGATTCTGAAGCGGCTGAAAAGGAGAATCTATTGGGGGCAATTTTTGAAAGAACGATGAGTATACCTTTCGAGGAGCTTTTTAGCTGGCAGGAGGTAAAGTTTGATTTTCCGGAGAAAGCCCAGATATATACCACCGTGCAATGTGCGGTCTGCGGGGAAGGGGTTATGGAACCCAGAGCTGTCAGGAATGGACAAGTTTTCATTTGTCCTGCCTGCGTGTAAAGGATGGAGGTATCTAAAATGTGTGAAGCCAGCGTTTATATCAACCGGGATGGACAGGAAGAGTTATTGATGGAAGCTGTCGATCGGATAGTACCGGGTGAAGACCATAATATTTTTATGGAAAACATTTTTGGAGAGCGTCGCGTTATCAAGGCTCGTATCAGGGAAATGGAACTGGTCCATCATCGCATTATCCTGGAGGAAATACAGGAAGAATCATTCGAACGTCATCTGGAATTGTGGCTGGAACCAGATACCGATCATGGTCATTTCCATCCTGGCGAAGAGGTCAGGATTAAGTTGTATAAGGGCTATAATATGCGTTCGGACAGTGAGGCGGAATTTTCCAGTCCGCAAGCTTATGTTTTAAGTGAAGGGGAGGTGCACAACCTGGAGGTGCATGACCATCACGGTACGCTGGAGTTAAATCTGGATCAGGAGATAGATGGGCTGGCGCATGTATATGTCTATGAAAAGGGGAATCAAGATCTATATGCCACAGCACTGGTGGAGGTCGGTCATCACCACCATCATGGGACCAAACCTGCGGGCCTGCCGTTGGAGATTGTTCCCACCGATTACAGCCATGCGCGGTTGGGAGAAAACTATGAGATACAGGTGCTCAAGGAAGGGCAGCCCCTGGCCGGGGTT
>JBAYYO010000271.1:0-3535 GCA_041672985.1 Syntrophomonas sp.
GAAAATATACTGCCGTTTTCCAGCACCAAATACCCTTTCAAAATCAATCACTCCTATAAAATCTTACCTTCTCTGGCCACCATTTTACCTTTGACTATGGTCATCCAGGGCCACCCTGTTAAAATTCGCCCTTTAAAGGGAGTATTTTTACCCTTTGAATAAAATTCAGCCGGGTTTACAACCTTCGTCAATTCCGGGTCCAGTATGGTGATGTCCGCATCAGTTCCCACATCCAGTGTTCCTTTATCAATTCCCAGCACATCGGCAGGACCAATAGTAAACAGCTCTACCATCCTCACCAAATCCAACCAGCCCTTGTTAACCAGGCCATCCATTACCACCGCCGCCGCCGTTTCCAGGCCCGATATGCCAAAAGCAGCCAGGTCATATTCACAATCTTTGCTTTCCAGGTGATGGGGAGCATGGTCAGTAGCTATACAATCTACCGTACCATCCAGCAAACCCTGGAGCAAAGCCGCCAGGTGTTCTTCGGAACGCAAGGGCGGGTTCACCTTGGTATCCGCATCGTAATCACCTACAATTTCATCCGTCAGCACCAGATGATGGGGGGTAACTTCAGCGGTCACCTTCAAACCCCTGGATTTGGCTTCCCGTATCAATTCCATTGACCCCCGGGTGGAAGCATGACATATATGAACATGGGCATCCGTCATTTCGGCCAGTTTTATGTCCCGGCCAACCATAAGCTCTTCGGCTGCCGCAGGAATTCCCTTTAATCCATAGAGAATGGAGAAATACCCTTCATGCATCTGCCCGTTCTTAGTAAGACTACGTTCCTCACAATGAGACAAGACCGGCAGCTCAAACATTTTGGCATAATCCAGAGCGTTGCGCATGAGGCTGGCGTCACTTACCGGGTTACCATCATCTGAAACCGCTACACAACCTGCCGCCACTAAATCTGCCATTTCAGTCAACTCATGGCCAGCCTGCGCCTTGGATATGCATCCAATCGGCAAGACATTTACCACGCCCGCTTTCGCAGCTCTTTCCCTTACAAAAGTGGCCACTGCCGCATTATCTATAACCGGGTTGGTATTAGGCATACAACAAACCGTTGTGAATCCCCCCACAGCAGCAGCTCTGGTACCGGTGGCAATGTCTTCTTTATACTCAAAACCAGGTTCTCGGAGGTGAACATGCATATCTATAAAACCAGGGCATACAATCTTCCCCGCAGCATCAATGACTGTACCCTCCCTGTCTAAAATATTTACTTGTACCGCGCTTATTATGCCGTCTTCAATTAAAACATCCATCACCGCATCGATGTCATTAGCAGGATCAACAACCCGGCCGCCTTTAATTAATAATTTCATCGCGTGAGCCCCCCATCATCAAGAAAAGTAAAGCCATTCTTACTGCTACCCCATTGGTAACCTGCTCATTAATGAGCGATGGTGAGCCGTCAGCTAAAGCGGACGAAATCTCCACCCCCCGGTTTATTGGTCCCGGGTGCAGCACCAACACATCCTCCTTGGCCCGACGCAGCCTGTCCGGGCTGAGCATATAGAGATTGGCGTATTCGTCCAGGGAAGGAAAGAGGCCGCTTTGCTGGCGTTCCTTTTGAATCCGCAGGATGTTGATCACATCAACCCCGTCTATAGCCTGCTCAAGGTTGAAATAGCTCTTCACTCCCAACTTTTCAATTTCCGGGGGCATAAGAGTTGATGGTCCTACTACCCTTATCTCACAGCCAAATTTACTCAATCCATAAATATTGGAGCGAGCCACCCGACTGTGCAGGATATCTCCTACAATGGCTACTTTTAGGCCTTCCAGACGGCCCTTTTTCTCCCGGATGCTGTACATATCCAGGAGAGCCTGGGTGGGATGTTCATTGGTTCCATCACCCGCATTAATTACGCGCAAATTAGTGTTACGCGCTATATAATGAGGGGTGCCGCTCATAGAATGGCGGATAACCATCAAGTCAAAGCCCATAACCTCTATAGTCTTTATCGTATCCCGCAAGCTCTCCCCCTTCTGGACGCTGCTGGTAGATACCGCCAGATTGACGGTATCAGCACTCAAATATTTGCCTGCTATTTCAAAAGAAGTCCGGGTGCGGGTGCTGTTCTCATAAAAGACCGTGACCATGGCCTTGCCACGCAAGGCAGGTACCTTTTTTATATCCCTCTTGATTATGTCTTTCATAGGTACCGCCGTATCGAGAATTAACTCCAATTCCTCACGGCTTAATTGTTTAATTCCCAGTAGATCCTTGTGCTCGAATTTCACCTCTTAGCCTCCCTCATTAATAAAAATAAAAAAGCCTTTCTTGTTCTAGCTGACAAGAAAGGCCTAAACCTCTTGAATGACTTTCCCTTGCCAGCCTCTCGGGACTAGTTTAAAGGGTCCTACATCACTGATCCACAATTTCCTGTATTACTACCTCTTCCCGGTCATCGATTTCCTTCACCAGGACCGAGACGACTTCGGTGCGGGAGGTAGGTACATTTTTGCCGATAAAATCGGCCCTGACCGGCAGTTCTCGATGGCCCCTGTCCACCAGTACCGCCAATTGAATGCTCCGGGGCCGGCCCAGATCGATTAAAGCATCCATAGCCGCTCGAACCGTCCTCCCCGTATACATAACATCGTCAACCAGGACAATATTCATATCGTTAATATTGAAAAAAACCTCAGTGCGGTGAACCTGGGGCTGCGATGCCAGAGTAGTGAGGTCATCCCGGTAAAGGGTAATATCTAAAATACCCACCGGTACCTTAACCCCTTCAATCTCTGCAATACGCTCGGCCAGCCTTACTGCCAGTGGTCCTCCCCTGCGCCTGATCCCAATCAGAGCCACATTTTCTACACCCTTGTTTCTTTCAATAATTTCATGGGCAATGCGGGTTAGGGCCCTTTTAATAGCAATCTCATCCATGATAACCTTTTTCTCTTGCAGTTTCATCGATTTAACCTCCTCAACCGGGGCAGGGTTAATATCTTAAATAGGATTGATAAAAGCAAAAAAACCCACCATCGTCAAGCCGAAGGTAGGCATGCCTATCTGCAAATCCTTGCTAGCCTCACGGAGCCAACTTAAAGGTTCTGTTCAGATTTTAATCAACCAGGATTACAATGTCAACTTATTTGTCGTCAGTTTAGTTAGAATATCCTCAAAATACTGTGGCAAAGGACTCGTAAATTCCATATACTCCCCGCTGCGCGGGTGTTTGAAACCCAACCGATGCGCGTGCAAAGCCTGGGATTCCAGATCAAAATGCTTTTTGGTGGTCCCATAAAGTGGATCGCCCACCACCGCATGCTTAATATGGGCAAAATGTACCCTTATTTGGTGAGTTCGACCAGTCATAAGACTAACTTTTACCAGGGTATAATTTCCAAACCTCTGCATAACCTCATAGTCACTAACGGCCGTGCGGCCATCTTTGACAACTGCCATCTTCTTGCGATCCAGCTTGCTTCTGCCAATGGGCGCATCAATAGTACCCAGATTCTCCTTGATTACTCCATGCACCAAAGCGGTATATTCCCTTTTTATACT
>JBAYYO010000272.1:0-3531 GCA_041672985.1 Syntrophomonas sp.
GCCGAAACAAGAGTTAAGCAAACTCATCAACAAACGATTACAAATAGCCGCCCAGAAGCCGGTTGACTTTAGCCTGGTGGGGCTTATAAATAAAAGGTTGATACCTGTAGTGCTGGCAGAAGCAGGTATTAATGAGATAAAGCGTCCGGTTAGTAGTTTGTCAGCTAAAGAGCGAGAATGGATCATAGATATTTTGACTGATTGGAGATTTAAGATCAAGGGAACCAAAAGTTGGCCCAGTGCCCAAATAACCGCCGGCGGTGTCGACACCAATGGCATAGATCAAAATACCATGGAATCTAAATTGGTCCCAGGCCTATTTTTCGCTGGTGAGATAATAGATATAGATGGGCTGTGCGGTGGCTTTAATCTGCAGTGGGCGTGGTCATCCGGATTTATAGCAGGACAGAACGCAGCTCTGTGAGTACCCTAAACTACAGGAGATTTATATCTGACTGTAGTGCTGCTGATTCCTTTATAAGCCCTATGAGTGCCCTAAACAACGGGAGGTTTATATGATCAGGCTTGCCAATATAAAAATAAGGATAAATAAAGCTGCAGAGTTTGATTTGGAAAGACAAGCTTTGCACAAAACAATACTTTCCAAGCTCAAAATAAAGGAGCAGGACCTGATTGAATTTTCCATATTTAAGAAATCAATTGATGCTAGAAAAAAGGATGAAATATTTTATGTATATACAGTAGATGTTGGAGTTCACAATGAAGAGCGAATACTGAGCCAAGGCCGTTCTAAGGGAATAACGCTCACTCCAGATCTATCCTATCCAGGGGTTCAATTTGGGACGGGGGATATGACTGAACGACCGGTGGTGATTGGTATGGGACCGGCAGGCCTTTTTGCCGGGTTAATGCTGGCGAAGAATGGCTATAAGCCCATCATCCTCGAAAGAGGGGAGGATGTGGATACCAGAACCGCCCAAATAAATAGATTCTGGAATAGCGGCCGGCTTGATACTGAAAGCAATGTACAGTTTGGTGAAGGTGGAGCAGGCACATTTTCTGACGGTAAACTCACTACGTTGATAAATGACAGAAGGTGCCGCACTATATTGGAAGAATTCATTAAAGCGGGTGCACCACCAGAAATATTATATAAGAGTAAACCTCATATAGGGACTGATATGCTCAAGTCTATCGTTAAAAATATAAGGCAACAGATTATTGCCCATGGTGGAGAAGTAAGATTTAAAGCCAAAGTGACTGACTTTATCATAAAGGACGGCAATATCGAGGCTCTCGTCATTAATGATAATGAGAGGCTTTATGGCAAGGTTATACTGTTAGCGATAGGTCATAGCGCTCGCGATACCTACCAGGTACTGCATCGTAGAGGCATAGTCATGAATCAGAAATCTTTTTCCATTGGGGTCAGAATTGAACATTCTCAGGACATTATTAATAAGGCGCAGTATGGTGATGCGGCCGGACATCCGGGAATGGGAGCAGCTGATTATAAGCTGGCCTATCATTCCCAAAATGGAAGATCGGCTTACACATTCTGTATGTGCCCGGGCGGATATGTGGTCGCCGCTGCTTCAGAAGAAGAAGGTCTTGTTACAAATGGTATGAGTGAATACAAAAGGGATGGAGACAATGCTAATGCAGCTCTACTGGTGGGAGTTAGACCCGCTGATTATCAGAGCCAGCATCCCCTGGCAGGTATAGAATTCCAGAGAAGGTGGGAGCGGTTAGCTTATCAGATTGGAGGGGAGAACTACCGTGCTCCGGTCCAACTAACCGGCGACTTTCTTATTGATAAGCCCAGCACCCAATGGGGTAGTGTGAAGCCTACCTATAAACCTGGGGTTGCCTTTGCCCAGCTTAAATATTGCCTGCCCGATTATGTTGTGGAAACGATTAAAGAAGCGATTATATATTTTGACACCAAAATCAAGGGCTTTGCCATGTCCGACAGCATTTTGACAGGGGTTGAGACCAGGAGTTCTTCACCCGTGAGAATAAATAGAGATGACAGTTATTTATCAAATATCCAGGGTCTATATCCCATGGGAGAAGGGGCCGGCTATGCAGGCGGTATAATGTCATCGGCAGTTGATGGAGTCAAAACGGCAGAAAAAGTTATGGTGAGGTATGCACCCCTGGTGTCAAGGGTGGTGTCAGAGGGACGTCCGCAAGCAGTAAGAGACATTCTTCCTTAAAGATTAAAGAAAAGAACAGACATCACTGGTCACAGTGGCATGTGGCCAATAAGACCATATACAAAATAAGAAAGGCAGGTGAAAAGCCTGCGTTTCTGGTAGCATAGGATTACTGCCAGAGGGAGCTACCTGGAAGGAAAGGCACTGGCAGATGACCTTAAGGAGACGGGTAACGCCCGTAGTCCTGCAGTACGGTAGGTACTTAAGTATCTTACTGGCAATGGGGCTTGTAGCCAAACACTCCAAGGTAGCGAATCCTGTGAGCTACCCGTTCTATAGTCGATAGAACGCCAGACTATATAAAAATATATAGTCTAGAAACCATGATCAGCATGTTAAATTTTACTTTATTCGGGTTCCAGGTTTTTGACCTGGCCTACTATTTTATTATCTATGCTTTCTTCGGATGGTTATTAGAAACAGTCTACGCCAGTCTGTTAGACGGCCGCTTCATAAACAGAGGATTTCTGCACGGGCCATTCTGCCCCATCTATGGTTTTGGGTCGGTGCTGCTGATAGTAGCCTTGCATCCGGTGCTGGAGAACGTCATCCTGTTGTTTATCGGTGCGGTGGTCTTAACTTCAGTCCTGGAATACCTGACTGGTCTTGTGCTGGAAAAGATTTTCGATCATAAATGGTGGGATTATAGCAATCGACGCTTCAACATCAGAGGTATGGTATGTCTGCGCTTTTCAATTTATTGGGGAATTATTTCCATCCTGATGTTGAAATATCTGCAGCTGGAGGTGGACCAATTGGTAGGCAAAATACCCTATCAATATGGATTGCTGGGTATATATGTTTTAGGACTATATTTCCTGGTTGATTTTGTCCAGACCTTGCGTACGGTAATCGAGTTAAAAGAGCTTATAACCCATGCGCAGCGTTTAACACTGGAGGGCCGGGAAAAACTGGAACAGATAAAAGAAAGCTCTGTAGAAGGGTTGGAAGCAACCCTGGGGGAAATCAAAGCCCAATATGAAGCGCTCTATGCCAGGAGGGGGGCTCGTCATCACCGTTTGTTCAACGCGTTTCCCAACCTCAAGGCCAAGGTCAGGCACAATGAGCGTATATTAAAAAACATCAGAGATAGATTTAATCAGATGTCGCCTAAGGGGTAGGATTGAATACACTTAGGCAGTAAACAAGCTAATGCGATATCTACACTTTAATGTAAAATGGAACTAAAGAATATAAGAGCATGACTTGGTGAGCTATAATAAGGGACAAGGGGACAGTAAGAGACTACTGGAAAAGTGCTCTTTTGCGTGTCATTCTGAGCGATAGCGAAGAATCTTGTTAGCTAAAGTCCCAATATTACGGACTTCCAAAGAGATCCTTCGTCGCCTGC
>JBAYYO010000273.1:0-3521 GCA_041672985.1 Syntrophomonas sp.
CGACATATAATACGCAATCCGGGACGGAAACACCTCAATATCCAATTCTCTTAAGTAGTTCTCTTGTTTTAGAGCTTCTAAAAGTTTCGTCAGGTTTTCTTCAATATACTCGGTCTTGTAAAAGAATGTTTCACCCTTCCACATATCCTCAACCCTATATTTGCCCGCAAACGGATAAATATCCCGAAAAATATATTTGTGTATTTTCTTCAGATGAGCAGCACCGAATCTGCCTTTGATAGGGTTTTCATGTTCAAGCTCATACTGCCGCAACATCGTAATATCGGATTCGTATCTGGCTAGGTCGTCAGCATTCTTGATTTTTTCCTTGTTAATCAGCACCTCAGTGCCTTCATAACAATATATTGATTGAGTCGTTTCTTTCCGGTCGTACCTCGAAAGTCCCCCACTCATTTACTTGCCAAAGTTTGCAGAGTGCTGCATCTTAATCTTTGTAACCGCTTCTTTACTGCTTATCTTTCCTTCTAAATACTGTTTCCCAATAACCCGAGCTTTCGCGCTGGGCTTCATACCTTCCACGGCCATAGATGCCTGTACATTAGCAATCACACGTTCTATTTGCCCTTGCTTCTTTTTCATTACTTGCACCCCCAATATAATTATACCCAAATGCAGGGTAAAAAGAATCAAAGTCTGTCGCCAAGAGGCTTCTCCCCCTTTTACAATGTTTGGGCACTTGACTTTTAATCAGGGCGTCCCGCGTTCGAGTCGCGGATGGCTCACCATTTAAATCGGGTAGGAGGGGGCGGCTAGCCCCCGACCTCCCACACCACGGAGTATGCGGATCACGCTGACCGCGGTTCGGCTGTGAAGATTTCCACTGTACCTATTTCATCCATCGGGTGCTCCACGGTTCTACATTTTACCCTCGGTTTCCAACCTACTCTCATGCAGACACCCTCTATTTTAGAGCAACTATTTCAGCGCACCCCTTGGTGTTTCGTGTACGGTTCTTCACCTCCGTCGACCCCTTCCCTCTCTCTGGCTTTCACCAGCGTCATAAGTACTATGGGTCGAACTGACTTCTGACTGCTCAACGTAATCTTTCGACTACGCTTACCTCTGGGCTCCTCATTTCGAGTTTCCTACCGGGCGTACCAGTCAGATCTCCCCGGGTAAGAACAATAACCTTCCTTATTATGACCGCCAGATTTACTTGTACAGGTTTCGGGCAGTATTGGACTTTGTTGTGTGTTGCCAACTCATCCACCTGTACCAGCCCTATATCTGATTCCTGTTCGTCGGTCCAGAATTTTGCCTCCGGCTTCCTTCAGATTCCACCTCGCGGTGAACACCCTTGCCTTTAGCTAACACTTCCTACTGCCAAGCGTGTAACGGACTTTCACCGTCAAGTTATCTCCCATGCCGGGCGCACAACAAATTTGTCACATCCCTCGTGCATGTGCCAGAAGCAGCCATTAACAAAAATTACGGTTTAATTCTTTGGCAACACAATGTCAGGACAACCCGGCAAGGTCTCTACATCTTTTCTAAACCGAAACCCTGCGGCAAATAAATATTTGCGGACAATCACTTCAGGTTTTGTGTCCGTGCGCCATATCTTTGACATATTGTAGCTTCTGATTTCTTTTGAATGATTGTCCATTTTTACTCCTGGGTGCTAACAATCTGCATTGTTTTCTGGCAGCAGTTCTAATACCTTTTTGGCAATCGCATTAGCCAGGATTGGCGGCACTGCATTGCCGACCTGCTGATACTGAGCGTCTTTCTTGCCCACAAATATAAAACTATCCGGGAATGTCTGCAAACGAGCCGCTTCCCTTATACTTAATGCTCTGTCAATGGTCGGATGTATCCACATGGATTTTCTGACGTTTACAACTGTTACAGATGGCTCCTCATATTTCAAACGTAGATAAATCGTTTTCTGCGTTCTTTTCACATCTGTATATGTATCTTCTTTCATCTCTGATTTCAGATCATGAAAATTCTGTCCTTCCGCTAAAGCAGCGAAGCGTTTCAGCGCCGTTTCTGTGCTCTGAGTTATCACATGATTATGCAGGACATTTGTAGTTCTGAGACTATACGCTAAACTTTCCGGTGCCAATTTCAAAGTTGGAATTGGCACCGGAGGATCTGTAACTTCATAAACAGGTTTAATACCCTCCAAATCACCAATTGCATCTCTTACATTTCTATAAGATTCAATGGAAAAAGCAGCTGCCGGCAAAGCGATGTCCCTGTCTCCCCTATTTTTTACACCTATAATTATAAACCGCATTCTTTTTTGCGGTGCGCCAAAATCAGCCGCATTCAAAACTTCAGCCTTAATTTTGTAGTTATTTGGCTCACTGCCCAAAACGCCCTTTATGTAATCGAATACAGCATAAGATTTCACGTACGCATATATACCACTATGTTCAGTATCAATTCTGTATATGATTTGGTGGTCTTTAAGCTCAGTTAGTTTGCTGATCATCCTCTGGATGTGAATAGATATCCCCAGTTTCTCCTGTAATTGCTCCGAATCACTTTTTCCTTCAAGGTATTGAGAAATCGCTTTAGCCAGCTCATAATCCAATTTAGATATCTCATCATCTGTCGCTGTTTTCTCAACAAATCCGGTGCAAATCTTTTTTAGCTGTTTGGCATATTTATCTACCGCTTTTTTGAATTTTCCCGGATTCTTTTTCTGCTTATACAACACATTCAGAATCAGGTATGTTTTTTCATCCCAGCAAAATCTCTTGATTTGATCATAATAGCTGATCAGCTCGTCCGCCTTATCTATTATTAAATCCGGCGGCAGCAGCTCGATTTTTTCGTTGATCAGCTTTATTCCCAACGATTCTATGGTTTCTTTGTCAGTTTCCGAATAATAAAATCGGTGTACTTTAGACCGTAACATGCCAACGTTTTCCATCACAAAAACTTTTGGCTGCAGTTCACATACAGCCCTTACATATTCTTTAACCAATCGGTTATTCATACTGATTGCATGATTTTTCTGCCGATTTGCATTAGAAAACCCCTGACAGGGCGGCCCGCCAATTACAACGTCAATTTGGCCATGTCGGCGAACAATATCTTCATAATGGATTTTACATACATCATCCAGCAATTCTGTACCTTCGTGGTTTAGTATGTACGTTTCCCTTGCATCTGGATTATTCTCCGCTGCAACTTTAATATCAAATTTATCTGTCTGCATAAAGCCCAAGCTCAAACCGCCTGCACCGGCAAAAAGATCGATTACACTGTACTTCACCATAACTACCTCACTTTTTTCTTGGGAGCAGCTTAGCATGCTTTAAAATAAAAGTCAATGCAGACGTTTACATTTCATTAGCCTCAAATTGTTTTTTTAATAGAGTCCAGCACTCTTCTTTTTTACACCACTGTCCAACATTAGCGCCCTGTTCTTCCGGATTCATAAAGTGGCTCCACACTTTGTTGCTTACGTTTTTTCTGATGAAAGATTAATTGCTGACTATTTCACGGTTCTCCTCTATGTATTGGAACCCTTCAGATTCCGCACG
>JBAYYO010000274.1:0-3497 GCA_041672985.1 Syntrophomonas sp.
CTTATCCAGGTTAAAAAAATCACTGGTTATATTGAGAATGGTTTTTCTTCTTTTTTGAAAAGCAGCTCTAATAAAGCCTTTAAAGGCCGGTTCGTTATTTATAGGAATCTTTTGGGGATGCTGGGGAATTATTCTCAGCACTATTGAGTCTACATCCGGGCGGGGATAGAAACATTGCCGGGAAACATCCATAACATGCTCTATATCAGCATAGTATGCCGCCATAATGGTCAGGCGTCCGTAATCTTTGCTGCCCGGTGACGCCATCAGCCGCTGCCCAACTTCTTTTTGCATCATGAGGGTGGCCGACACCATGTGGGGACAATTCTCCAATAGTTTAAATATAATCGGGGTGGTTATATTGTAAGGAATGTTGGCACAAACCTGGTAGGGTTCTATGGCGGGCAGGTCAAAGGCCTTCTGGATTTCTGCTTCGATTTCCGCTTTGAGAATATCCTGGAATATTATTTTAATGCCAGGATTGGAGGTGGCTAATTCACGCAGTACTGGTTCCAGAGTGGCATCAACTTCCACGGCCAATACTCCCCGACTGCGATGGGCCAGTTCTTGTGTTAAGCCCCCCAGGCCAGGTCCAATTTCCAGTATGTATTGATCAGCACTGATCGCACAGGAATCAGCAATTTTACTGAGAACGTTGCGATCGACCAGGAAATTCTGCCCCCATCTTTTTTTAGGGAACAAACCATGGCGCTGCATCATGGTTCTGGCTCCCGAGGGTGACGATCTATCGGGCATATGTGTTTACCTCACTTATTTTTATATCACGGCACCTTCGCTATCCCTGCCGCGTTAGCCAGCTTATAATTAAGGCTGCTGCCGGGACGGTCCGAGACTACTGAAAAAGTATCATAAATGTCATCCTGAGGAGCTGCAGGCGACGAAGGATCTCTTTTGGAAGTCCTTAATATTGGGCCTTTAGCCAACGAGATTCTTCGCTATCGCTCAGAATGACACGCAAAAGAGCACTTTTTCAGTGGTCTCGGACGGTCCTGATATCAGCATCCCGGTGTAGTTGCCGGCCAGCTTGCCATTAATGTTGCTGCCCGGCCACAGTTATGCTTGCCTCGATCAGGTGCGAGGGTTGCATTAATTATACTATAAATAGCTTGGTGAAATCCCGGCTGGAGGCGGGTAGCTTTTTGGTTTGGTTTTAACGTTAATTTTGCAGCGCTTAAGGATATTCAAAAAAGCCCGGTTCCTAAACGCACTCGGCAGGGGGACGAGCCCTTACTAAAAAAGGCCTATCCCCCTACCGCTCTGCTTCAATCCCTGCCCCAATATTTCAATAGTATTCAAGAGGCGCGGGTATATGTTTGCCAAAATTGTCGGATCATTGGGCGCGGATATTGTTATCTAATTCATTAAGGTCCTGTGTATAGCTTTGCAGGGGTTGGCCTTGTATGATTCCGGCGGCTATGTCCTGGAGTTTTTTTATCATATTGGGATCAGTAGTAACCAGCACTTCGCTTATCTGGTCACCTGAACCCATAATTCTGGCTTTTACTTCTTCTTTGATACTGTTGGTCCGGTTTCCGTCCTGCATAGCTTCAGGGGCCAGATTCAATCCTGCCATTACCACCAATCCTCCTGCATTGGCATGGGGCACTTCTGGGGCAGGTGAGGTCAGACCCAATACGCCTGAACCGGACCCATTGGCAGTTCCAGGGTTGGCCACCACCACGGTAGCTTTTTGCACTCCATCTACTTCCATCGCCAGGTTGGAGAAGCGACTGGCCATTATTCTTTTTTCAGAATCTGTGGTTTGCTGGACTCCGCTTTCGGGGGTGGCATCCGGCGCTGGTTTTTGGGCGGCCTTTCCGCACCCGCTCAGCCCCAGGGCCAGACTAAAAAGAATGAGCAGGAATATTGTTCTCTTTTTCAAATTAATCATACCTCCAATTTATTTCCTGACTATAGTTTTCCAAAGATGGGGGGCATTTCAACCAGGTAAAAAGTGGCAAAAATAAGCCAGGGGCATATTTTCTGAATATGTCCCTGGCTGCCGTTAAGCTTTTCCGCTTACGCTAATTCCGGTTTGGTTTTTTGTTTTTAAGGCATTAGGTAGACTTTTACATTTCTTCGTCCCCATTTTACACACTGTGCGTATTCTTCTAAAAACACGTCGATCCTGTTCCCTCGGATAGCACCACCTGTATCGGCTGCCCAAGCGTATCCATAACCTTCAATATACATTTTGCTGCCCAGGGGGATTACAGAGGGGTCAACCGCTACCATACCCACAGCGGGATTTTTACCGGTGGCGGTGCGTGAACCGGTATAGGTATAGGCTGTAGATTGCATATAACGTGCTTCTCTGAAATCAAGGCGCTGACCGCCACGGGATACGGAGGTAATGCTTCCCATAGCCACCAGTTTGTTTTGCGGTTGGGCCAGTGTTTCTATCTTGAGTGTTTCCCGTTTCACTTCCTGGCCGTTATGATAGGTAACCAGCAGGGTACTTCGTGCCAAACCGTTTTTTCCGGCCTGGAGAGTTTTGGTCAAACCCTTCTCCAGGGTCGAGTCGGTGGTTTGTTCCACTTGATAGGGCATTTGTTCATCCTGAGTTATTTCTTTTTGGGTCACCCGAATCACTTCAATCTCTTGCTGGGGACCAACCAATTCCACTTCCGCCGGCAAGATCTTGATTATGTCTTTTTCACCTAACGTAAATCCAGCCAGGATGACTGCTTCTTGGGCAGTAACCGGGGTGGTTAATACTTCCCGGGTTATTCCGTCTGCCAGTACGTTTACGGTGAATGCTCTGGTGACCTTGATCTGCATGTTTTTAATAACTGCAACTTCTCGAGAGGGTTCTACTAAATCTTTCTCGCCCAAGGCGATATGGTTCTGGTCGAGGACATCCCCGACTGTGCCTGAAAATAATACTCTGCTTTTTATTAAATTTCCATCAACATCAATTGAAACCGGCTTTTGTAAAGCAAAAGCCAAACTGCCTAAAAGCAAACCAAGAGTCAGTATGCTGGCGATTAAGAAAGTTCCTTTCTTTGACCAGACAGTACTCATATAATTCCTCCCTTACTCAATATCCCCCTCAAGAAAAATATTGAAGTATTCCTATTCTATGCATAAGGTCATGATAATGTCAAAATTTTGACCTCATTTATGGCACAGATTCAATATTTTTCCATCGGCAACAACAAGGCATAGTTGTTAATATTATTATCCAGCTTATTTAATTTTATTCCTAATGAGGTAAATTTTTTGCTGAAACAGGTTCTCTACGGGAAAAGAAATTAGGGCTTTTTCAGCCCTAATTCATCAAAATATTTTTTTCAAGATTTGAAGATCGTCCAGCACCACATGCCTCTGAATTCATGCAGGGGGGGCAATTAATCTTTTATGCCGTAGACTTTCCTGGCATTGCGAGCGGTTAGATAGGCGACCTCATCGGGATGCTGGTTGCGCAGGGCCGCCATTTTTTCTACTACATAACGGACATGGGCCGGTTCATTAAT
>JBAYYO010000275.1:0-3484 GCA_041672985.1 Syntrophomonas sp.
TTTGGCAACCCGGCATTCCGGTTTTTAAGCTCATCCCGGATCTGCTCAATGCGGTGTGGCTCTAATCCAATTCTAGTGGACAGCCCGGCGCCAACTTTTACGTGCGTGCCGCTGACCAGCAGCATATTCGCATCTTCTTTTATAGAACGCATTTGTGGTTTTATCGTTATTTCTTGTCCTGCATAACAAGCTAAGGGATATTCTTCCTCTATCGATCCAAAAGGGATCGCAACTTCCCAATAATCGAGTTTTTCATTCTCGCTGATGAAATCGGACAGGGCGATCGACTGGAAATTCAGGTGCCAGGGATGGGCATCGAAATTTTTGACTAATTCAATGACAAATTTCTTGGGTACCATATGCCAAAGCATTGCCGGAGGGCTTTCATTCATTTCTCTGGTGACGCCAGTAATGCCATCCAGCTCAGCGATGAGTTTTTTGCAGGCCTTTTCATTGGCTGCCAGGGAATCAGCTCGGTTCTTTAGGCGCGGCGTTTCAATTAATCTTCCGGACACGGTAATGGGCCGAGTGACCAGGGTACCGGTACGCATTTTGTTGCGTGCGGTTACAATGAGTGAACTGGGATCTTGCCGAACCTTCAAGCCGAATTCTTCCGGGGTTTGATGTTGCCGTTCCATTTTATACAATTCGGACTTTAACTCATTGGTGGCATCCGTAATAAAGGCATACCACTCGACTGCGTCTTCACCCATCCAAATTTTGATAAGATCTTCATAGTTGGGGCGATACCCAAACCAACGCCCCATTTGCAACAACGTATCATACATCATGGTATTTCTGTAAAAATAGCTGACACAGAGGCCTTCCAAGGTCAGACCTCGAGATAAACTGTTGCCGCCGACCGCGATAACACGCAGCCCGGTATTTTTATAGGCATAATAATTCAAACTAGCCGCCCCGGTATTTTGGTTGACCGCACGCACCTCAATCCGGTTTATTGCTTCAAAGAGGAACTCGTGCTGCATGGTTGCCCAATCGCACTCGGCTTTTTCAGTAAAATGATTCTTTTCCCAAATGGCGTGCAAGATTTGCAGACTCTTTATTTGCAGCGCTTTGTCAGTTTCGAGCATGGCGTAATCCTCCACATCAGACTGCACCTTTTTCAGCCAATTCTCCACTAATTCAGCGACTCGATTCTGCACATCAGTAAACCGGCTGACATTGATCATCATGGAACAGTGTTCTGTATCATCCCCGCGGATGTCGCGGACAACATTGGTCAGCAGGAAATAGCCCAGGGCTTCTTCCAGGGAAGCCGGCAGTGAAAAGAGTTCATAGGCGAGTTCTTTTTTATGCTTAAAGATAAAAAAGCTCTGCATTTCTTGGTTATAAATCTTAATAATTGCATCCCTATAAGGTGAATCATAGCGAATATGCCAGTTATCTTCATAACCAACTCCAAAGATTGCGTCTGGGCCAATATAGTGTGAGGGAGATGGTAAAACCGTGAGAAAATGGCGTGGGAACAGATCATCCGGCTTTCCATCTGCTGTGACCGGATCAATAAAGATGTTGGCAAACGGGGTAGCAGTGATGCCCAGATAAGAGGACTGATCAAAGCTGTCAAGGATGTTGCGGATGGCATTGTTGATAGCAGTTGGATTCTTTTCCTCAGAATTTGTATTAACAGAGGCGTTGTCAGCCTCATCATCAATCAATAGCAACGGCAGATCGATCTTGTCGTTTTCGTCGGCATTGTTGTCAAGCAGCCACTGATGCAGGTTTTCCAGTACACTTTTATTCTTTTTGACTACAAAAAGGGCGGTTCCGTTTATATTTCTCAAGGTTAGATCATTGCTTTTCAGCACTCGCTTGCTAAAATCAGTGCTGACAGAGGTAAAGCAGGAAATGCGTTTTCCCGTATTAAAAGGGCCGATTTTGCCAACGCCAACCGATCGGTTTCTGATTTTTTTATCGGCTCTGATATCCAAAGCATACTTGCTCTCGCGGCCGGCAAATTCTGCATCCAGGCGTTCCTGGGTTTGAAAACGCAAATTTTCTAACATACCGGCTAATACGATGATTACTCTGTAGCCAGCATCAGCAGCCTTGTTGCAGATAGCTGTGTAGGTGGCTGTTTTTCCGGACTGAACGTCACCAAGAAGCAGGCCTCTCCGACTGAATGTTTTTCGTTTATTGGTAGGGTCCCCCAGATCGTCCATAATGCTGTTCGTTGTATCGTTAAGCCTTTTGGTAATTTCAGGGCTCCACTTTTTCTTCACTTCCAAATACTTTCGATATCGGTTCCAATAAAAACCATCATTTTTATGAATCGGATACCATGATTGATGGTTTGTATCAATGCCCCTGAGAGAGTGCGATTCGCCAATGGTAACCAATACGAACTCCCTTAGAGATTTAAGCAGATTATTATATTCATCATCAGAAGTGGGACAAATTGAACCATACGCGTTGCGGATAGTATCTGCTTCTGCAACAAACTCTTCTATCGTTGGAATGTCATCGTTATACTTGGCATTGATCAGCCCTACAATCATTCCAGACAGTATTTCAGTGTTTTTAGTCATATCAATTCTCCGTTCTCAATCGCTTGATCAATTATGTCCAAATACTCGCAAAATGGATCGGTGATTTTAAGATTATCAAGCATAGCAGTTTTTGTATCGGTTGATTCAAAATCATCCAAAATGGACTTGATTGTCTCCATAATCATGGTCTCATCAATATGTATATCATTGTTTATCTTTTCATCATTGGTCAAATCGATATAAAGCTGATTAAGCGGTATTGTCCCTTCAATTTGGCAAAGTAGGTTTTTGAGCTGACTTTTTATCTCAGGATATTTTCTGAATATTTCATCAACCATAAGATGATCTCGATTTATTTCATAAAAAATACCGCAATCCCGTGCTTTAATCCTATTCCAAAGATGCGTCCTGGAATCATCCATCTCCTTTTTGCCTCTAAATGTCCATGTTCGTTTACTGCCATCCGTAATTTTTTTAATAATATTTGACAGGTTTCTTCGAACCTCTTCAGGTGGGATTGCCGTAGATTTCTTAATATCTAATGTCCACAAATCATCAAGAGAATTGGGAATATCAACTTGAACACGGGCGAGCTTGGAAAGATCCCCCTGCCGCATCAGTCTAAACCACGTGCCCCATACCAGGAGTCTTTTATTGCGGTAAACGTAGAATCCCTGCTGACGGCGCAATCCTTCTTTTCCCCCTAAAGCCTTGATCTCTGCTTCAGATATTTTGGAAATATGCGGAAGGATATAGGGCTTCACAATTACTTGATCCCCTCGAAGGTTAATTATTTCAGCATCCATAATCTGAGTGCTTTTATTTGTGAGAAAAGGATCCGCCGCAATTACCGGCCGCTCGTTAATTCGCAGTTCCACTTTTTTTAAGCCCGGCTCTCCAGTTAAATATCTATGGAAAACAAGTGAAAGGTGATCTCTGACAATATCCATTTTCTTTCCTAGAGAAGCTGCAAA
>JBAYYO010000276.1:0-3480 GCA_041672985.1 Syntrophomonas sp.
CAGGTTTAGTGTCCCCCCCCTTTTCGGTACAGCTTACAGCTTGTTTTCCGGGAGGGAACACTAAACCTATCCCCTTGTCCGCCTTGTTTTCGGGGGGGACACTAAACCTGTCCCCTTGTCCGCCTTTTCGAAATAACGCTGAGATTTGCTTTTGTCAACGGTCTGGGAGTGACCAGATGATGCCTTCCAGGAGGTCGCTTTCGCTGACGATTATTTCTTTTTGCCCCAGGAGTTCCATTATTATCAGTATTATGAGTGCGCCTTTGTTGATAATGTCGGCGCGTTCGGGTTGGAGTCCGGGCAGTCGGCGCCGTAGTGCCAGGGGCATCCTCTCCAGCAGGTTATATAGATCACCGATTTCTCCCCGGCTCAGTTTTTCCCCGTGCACCCGTTCAGGATCGTATTCCGGCAGGCCTATTTTAATCGCTGCCAGGCTGCTGACAGTCCCCCCCACCATAACCACGGGTTGGCTTCCCGGGGCAACCGCCAGCAGGCCCCCTTGCTTCATCAGGTCGCTTATCTGTCCGGCGGACATATCAGCCTCGGCCGCCCGCACGGCTCCCATGGGGATGGATAGCAGTATGTCCTGATCAGGGCAGATAAATTCTGTGCTGCCACCACCCAGATCGATTACCAGCGGCGGCTGGGTTAATTCCAATCCTCTCCTGACGCCCTCATAGCTAAGACGGGCTTCTTCCTGTTCGCTGACGATAGCGACGGCCATACCACTTTGAGTCTCCGCCCGTCTGACGAATTCAGCCCCATTTTCTGCTCCGCGAACGGCGCTGGTGGCAACAGCCCTATATTCATCTACTTGATATTCTTGCATTTTTGAGCGGAAACGGCTCAGGCAGTCAAGTGTTCTTGCCATCGCTGCTTCTTCAAGCACGGGCGAGAGGTTTATGCCCTCCCCCATCCGGGTTGTTTCCAACTCCCGGGCCAAACATTTCAGCTTCTGGTTGTTTTCCTTCTCAGCTATAAGCAACCGACAGGAGTTGGTGCCTATATCCACAGCTCCATAGCGCATACTTTTCCTCCCTTTCTCGTGATACGTACAGGGGGACGGTTCGAGACTGCTGAAAAAGTGCTCTTTTGCGTGTCATTCTGAGCGATAGTGAAGAATCTCGTTACCTAAAGGCCCAATATTACGGACTTCCCAAAGAGATCCTTCGTCGCCTGCAGCTCCTCAGGATGACATTTATGATACTTTTTCAGTGGTCTCGGACGGTTCTCGTGTGTCTCTCATCTTATTACGGATGGAAAAATGTGAGTCCAAAGAGCCGTACCCAGAGGGACAAGGGGACCGGTTGAGTGTCCGAGCAATAAAGATACAGGTTCAGGACTATTTTCCGTGGGGACACTAAACCTGTCCCCTTGTCCCCTGTTACCTTAGGCAAAACAAAAGCACTTCCTCGGAAGTGCTAGTATGATAACTATTGATTGTTTTTAGAACGTTTTCTGTTGTCCACCTTGTTTTTCAGAGGTTGCATCCTCTCATCGCTTTCTTTCAGAAAACGGGCAATCTTGTCATCCAAACTCACCGGTGCGTCGTTGCGCTTGGGGTTAAAATTCCTGTTATCCCGACGAGGCATATCTGGCCTAATTTCAGGCCTATTAACCCTGGGAGGAACAACTTTGGGCGGAAGGGTTTGTTTAATCGACAAACCGATTTTCTTTCCGGCCATATTCAACACCTTGACTTTGACGCTGTCTCCCTCTTTAACAAAATCTTTTACGTCTTTAACATAGGTGTCGGCTATTTCCGAAATATGCACCAGTCCCACCAGTCCTCCCGGCAGTTCAATAAAGGCTCCGAAGCTGGTAATCCCCTGAACCTTACCTTCAATAATCTCGCCGGGTGCAATATTTGTTTGTTCAGTTGGCATAGATGTTAAGATCCCCCTCAAATCGTACTGTTTTTATTTTATTGCATACAGGGGCAGTAGTCAACCAGCAAATGCAAATTTACTCGCTCGGAATAACTCTGATTATGTTCCGCTCTCCTTTTTTCACCATGCCCAGTTGTTCTCTGGCGATGCGTTCAATGCCGGCGGGGGAATCAATTTCCGCCAATGTCTGGCGGCGTTCTTCATTGATCTGGGTTAGTTCTTCTTTTTCCTGGAGGAGTGCGTTTTTGCGGACTGATAGCTCGTATATGGTTTTGGCGCGGGGAATAATAGTAAACAAAAGGATTGCACACAGAAGGCCGGTCAGTACCAGTCGGAAGCGTTTATTTATGATCATCTGCGTCATCTTCGTCCTCCCCTTCAAATATTCCCAGGGTATCTCCAGGAAGCACGATTACCAATTCGTAACCCTTGGTACGGGCACGATTATACAGGGTGGCGACGGTACTGGTCGATATTTTCAGGGTGCGGGATATTTCCGCACTGCTTTTGCCCATCTCCTTGAGTACCACCACTTGTCTTTCCCTGAAGCTTAGTTTTTCTGCTCCCCTTATCTCAATATGCATATAAATCACTATACACTATCCACATGTTTTCCACAATATGTGGACAAATTTATTACTCTTAATTCGAGGAGCATTTATCTAATTCCTGCCCGGTGAAAATTTTTTATTCTTTTAATTTATGACTTTATTCGTCTGCATCGTCTTTGGGGGGTACCTTTCTTTGCCGATATTGAGCCCCCAACCAGCCTCTGGCTAAGATAAGTGGTTTGGTCAGCGCCGAGAATACTGTCCCGGCCAAGAAGGCGGTAGCTCTGCCCAGCACAGTGACCGGCTGCTGCAGATGCTGGGCCAATTGTTTGTAATAAACAAGCCCTCCGGTAATGAGGGCAATAAATACATATGCTCTTATCTCACCCTGGTTAATTATTAATAATGCTATGCCTATAATAATGAGCATTATTATCCACATGATGAGATCCAGTAAGTACAGGAGGTAGCGTCCAATTCTAAAATTTCTGAGGGTTGTTTGATAATAATGTAATATTAGCCCGGCTATGATTCCCAGTATAAATGTCAGCAAGAATGCTTGTATCTGGGCGAACAGCCCCACTTGTTACACCTTCCTTATTTCAGCAGACGGTTGAGCATGCTTTTGCCTTTGGCTTTTAAATCGGTTCCCTGGGGCTTGTAGGCTAAATTGTTAACGGTACCCTGGATAGCCAACTGCCCCTGATCCAGGTTAAGCATATTAATGTGCAGCTCGGTGCCGTTAATTGAAAGATAACCCTGGGTTGTAGCCAGGACTATTTCGTCTTCGTCAAAGGTTATGACATTGGTAACCCCACTTAGTTCCATATTCTGCCGATTGGCCAGGCTCAGAGAATGTTCGGTCATAATTATTCCTCCTTCTAAATGCAATATTCATCTCTACAGGTTATGCGGAGGGTATGGATATTTATGACTCGTTTTGCTGACATTATTACCTCGCTAAAAAAGACCATCAAAAAACCGCCCCGGGTTGTCCACAGGACGGTCTCTACTCAATGACGCGATACAGTTCTCGTGCT
>JBAYYO010000277.1:0-3473 GCA_041672985.1 Syntrophomonas sp.
AATCGGGATGAATTACCTTGCCAACCTGACGGCGGTGGATTATACAGAAGAATTCGAGGTTGTCTACCACCTCTATGCTATTCCGGATAATGGGTTAAAGTTAGTGGTTAAAACCAGAGTCCCCCGGGACGAAGCTGTACTCCCCTCGATCTCGGCCATTTATCCCACCGCCGACTGGCAGGAACGGGAGGCCTTTGATCTTATGGGCATCCGGTTTAGTGGTCACCCCAATCTGGTGCGGGTATTACTTCCGGATGATTTTCAGGGCCATCCTTTGCGCAAGGATTTTAAGAAGGAGGGTTAAGAAAGCTTTGATTAACACTGATCAATATACATTAAATATCGGCCCCCAGCATCCCAGCACCCACGGTGGTTTGCATGTAGAAGCTTTGATGGATGGCGAAATCGTAGTGGACGCTATTGTTCATCTGGGCTATGTGCATCGTTCCGTGGAGAAGATTGCGGAGAGCAGGACTTACACTCAGTTTATTCCCTATGCCTCTCGCTTGGATTATCTGGCTACCCACCTGCCCACCCTGGGATATGTCCAGGCGGTTGAAAAACTGACCGGGGCAGAGGTGCCGGAAAGAACTGAATATATTCGTATAATCCTGGGGGAGCTTTCTCGCATTGCCTCTCATATGCTTTTTGTGGGCAGCTTGGCCATAGACCTGGCCGCTACCACTGGACTGATTTACTGTCTGCGGGATAGAGAGCGAATAATGGACATGTTTGAAATGAGCAGCGGGCAGCGCCTGCTAGCGGCATACATGCGCATTGGCGGGGTTAGCTATGATCTTCCCGATGAATTCTTTCCTGCAGTCCAAAGTTTTATTGATGATATACCCAAGATGCTCGAGGAATACAATGGCCTTATCACCGGTAACGAGATCATGCAGGCTCGTTGTAAAGGGGTTGGCATCCTGAGTACCGAAACGGCTTTGGCTTACGGAGTAACCGGACCTAATCTTCGGGCCAGTGGGGTTGCCTATGACCTGCGCAAGGCCGATTCCTATGGAATTTATGACCGCTTTGATTTCGATCTCCCCATCGGCGAGCGGGGTGATGCTATGGACCGTTTAATCGTCAGATTAAGGGAAATTGAACAGAGCGGGCATATCATAAGACAGGCTCTGCAACAAATGCCGGCCGGAGAAGTGCAGGGCAAGGTACCTAAGGTGCTGAAGCCAGAGAAGGGCAAAGAGGTCTATCACCGGATTGAATCCTCCAAAGGGGAATTAGGTTTCTATCTGCTCAGTGATGGGAGCGAGAAACCTGCCCGACTCCACGTACGAGCTCCTTCCTTTGTGAACTTGATGGTCCTGCCTATTATTTCGCGCGGCGGTAAACTGCAGGATATAATCACCAATATTGCTACCCTGGACCCCGTCCTGGGTGAATCAGACCGATAAAAAAAGATATAGGGCACACCCCTAGGGGGCAACATTAATAGCAACGTTTGACGCATCAGTAGTACCCGAAGGGCGAATGTCCCCTAAAAAGAAAGGAGCTGACGTATATGGAAAATCTGATTCTAAATATAGCCCATACGCTGACCTCCTGGCTGCAAAGCCTGGGTCTGTCACCCGTCTCGGCTGATCTTCTTCTCCTCATCCTGCAATGGACCTGCCTTGTAGGAATAATAACTCTGAACGTGCTAATACTTATATGGCTGGAACGTAAAGTGGCAGGCTTTATACAGATGCGTCTCGGTCCCAATCGATTGGGCCCTTTTGGCGTTTTTCAAACTATTGCTGATACGTTAAAGCTATTAACCAAGGAGGATATCATTCCTTCGCAAACCGACAAATTGATATTCAAGACTGCCCCTATGTTTTTCATAGTAATCGCGGTGCTCTTGTATGCGGTAATCCCCATGGGTAAAGATATGGCTGTTGTAGATTTGAACGTGGGGCTTTTCTATTTCATATCCGTGGGTTCCCTCTCCACTATCTGTATATTGATGGCAGGCTGGGGATCAAATAACAAATGGTCCCTGCTTGGTGCTATGCGTTCTGTAGCCCAGATGATCAGTTATGAAATTCCGCTGGCCTTTTCCTTACTAGGTGTGGTTATGATTGCTGGTTCACTGAACTTGGGAGATATCGTAGCAGCCCAACATAATATCTGGTTTATACTCCTCCAGCCGATAGCTTTCATAACTTATTTTATCGCCGCCACGGCTGAACTTAACCGGGGCCCTTTCGATATGCCAGAGGCCGAGCAGGAACTGACCGCAGGTGCCTATACGGAATATACCGGCATGCGCTGGGCTTTGTTCTTTCTGGCCGAGTATACCAACCTGGTGGCTGTCTCAGCACTTATGGCCACTATATTTTTCGGTGGTTGGCAGGGCCCCTGGCTGCCTTCCTGGATATGGATCATAATTAAGACTTACCTGATCATGCTAATTTTTATGTGGTTGAAATGGACCTTCCCCCGTATTCGTATGGATCACTTGATGTCATTCAGTTGGAAGGTGCTCGTCCCGATAAGCCTCATAAACATTGTCATAACAGGTGTGGGGATTGAATTCTTCCATGGGATGGGGTGGTGATTATATGTATGGTAAAGGATTACTAAAAGGACTGGGGATTACTTTTAAGCACACTTTTGAAAAGGATATAACTGTACAGTATCCCGAGGAGCGCCCTGTACTGCAGGACCGTTTCCGCGGCTGCCTGGCTTTTGATTTTCCGAAATGTATCGCTTGTGGATTATGCACCAAAGCGTGTCCCAATAATGTTCTAACTCTAGAAACGTTTAAAGATGAGGGATCTAAAAAGAAGAAAGTATCAACCTACACGATTGATCTGCAGTATTGTCTTTTCTGCAACCTGTGCGTGGAGGTTTGCCCGACCAACACTCTGTACTTTACGCATGACTTTGAGTTAACCAAGTACAATCGTGAAGATATAAAAATTGTATATCATCGGCCGTCAGAGCTCGATCTTGTTCCGGCGGGAAAAGAAACTAACAGCCCAGGAGTTACAGCGGGACTTTCGAATACAGCAGAGGCAGATGCTAAACGTCTTAAGCAGGTCGAGGCCATGAAGACAGTGTTGGGGAAAAACCCCTCGAAGACGTTGGCTAAAATCCTGCCATCCGAAGAGGATGCTGCCATAATGGGCGCTTTGATAAGCTCTGACGATAAGAAGCTATCTAAATTAGCGGAACTCATGATGGATGATCGGGATAAAGCCGCCAAACTCGCCCTGGCATGGGTGAATAAAGATAAAAAGGATCGGGCTCGGGAAGGAGGCGAGCAATAATGGGTATTACCCTTAATGATGTAGTATTTGTTGGTGTCTCCGGGCTGACCATATTGGCAGCTCTGGGAGTAGTCTTGAGCCGGAATATCATCCATAGTGCGCTGGCCCTGATTCTGACCTTCCTGGGGGTGGCGGTAACATTCTTTCAATTGGGGGCCGGCTTCATAGGCCTGGTGCAGATACTCGTTTATGCAGGGGCTA
>JBAYYO010000278.1:0-3472 GCA_041672985.1 Syntrophomonas sp.
TAATGTATATTTCTTTACATAATCAACCATCCGTGTTACTAAATAACCAAATATTTTAAGGGGGTTTGGTTATGGTAAAGAATTTTAAAAAACTGGTTGCTTTCTGTGAAGATGAATTAAACAGTCGTGAATATGCCAGTATGCACTATCAGAGAATCAAAGCAGAATGGGATAGGTTATGCCAATGGATGGAAGAACGCCAATACACGGATTTTTCTGAATCGATTGGTTTGGCATACTGTGATCAGGTTTTTGGGAACCATATCTTGACTGATGATATTAACAGAAAAGACCAGGTAAAACTCAGAGCAGTGCGAATGCTGATTTCATATCAAAAAGATGGGGATTTTGAATTTCGCACCCCCAGCGTTGAACGGTTTTTTTCGGGCGATATCGGTAAAAACATGGAACTATATTTATCTTATGTTAGAAATGTCCTACATCTATCCAATAAAACGATAAAAAATAAGGAACTGTATTTGCATGAATTTCATGTATTCCTCAATGAGGATTGCCTGTCCCTAGATGATTTGAATGTGGGCATAATGGAGAATTTTTTCACATCTATGGGATATTCTCTTTCCTCAAGACATAACTGTGGATCGACTTTACGGATTTTTTTCCGCTATGCATATGATAACGGACTGACGAAAAAAGACTGCTCCATTTTTGTCCTTGCTGATAATTACAAAAAGCATTGTAAAATCCCCACAACATACGAGGAGTCAGAAATTAGCAGCATGATTGCATCCGTAGAGCGTTCATCTGCAATAGGTAAAAGGGATTACCTGATTTTACTTTTGGCTGCAGAATACGGCTGGCGTACAAAGGATATCGTAAGTTTTCGTTTCAATCAGATTGACTGGGATAAAAATGTCATTCATTTTAACCAGAGTAAAACCGATATACCGGTAGAATACCCTCTTCTTTCATCCGTCGGTAATGCCATCATAGATTATCTGAAGCATGGGCGTCCGAAAACAGATGCCGAGGAAATCATTGTAGCCGCTGATACTGCCAAAAAAGGACAGCCGCTTACGCCACCGACCGTCCACTCCATTGTCTCAAAATATATGCACAAGGCCAATATCAAAAACTGGAAGGCCAAGAAGCATGGCGCTCATTCCTTGCGCCACAGCCTTGCGTCCAACATGCTGAAGAAGAATATATCCCTGCCCGTTATCAGCACTGTCATGGGACATCAGAGTACAGAAACAACCAAAATATATTTGTCCGTCGATATAGAGAAACTGCGGCAATGCCCTCTTCCCATGCCTGAACTGCATTCAGCCCATTTCAGATGGGAGGTGCAGTAAATGAACAAACCAGTATTTCATTCTGTTTTTGCAGATGAGATGAATTCCTATCTGGATTACAAAGTGTCTTCAGGCTACAAGGCTGTCAGTTTCTATGTTAATCTGCGTCACTTTGATCGTTTCTGTGTCCAGCAGGGAATTAAAGAGCCGGTATTCACTACAAAAGACGCTATAAAGTGGATACAGAAAAAGGATACCGAAGCCACTACCACGCATTATTCCCGGATTAATGGAGTCAAACAGTTTCTCATATTCCTCAGCCGGAAAGGCTATGATATTTTTGTTACTAGGGATATCCGGTTTAAACCAACAGAATTCCAACCCCATATTTATACAGAAGCTGAAATAAGAAGATACTTTCAGGCAGTAGATACATATGAATCTGTCCAAAATCGCAAAGATGCAATCCAATACCCGGTCTTATTTCGCCTGCTGTATTGTTGCGGAACAAGAATTAATGAGACCCTGGGAATACGAAAAAAAGATATAGATTTGGAGAATGGGATTATCAAGCTTTTTGAAACCAAGAATGACTGCCAGCGCTATATCGTATTGGGAGATGATCTTAGGGTGCTCATGAAGCAGTTTGCGGAAAAATGCTTTTATCTGCTGGATGATGAGGACTATATTTTCACCACTTCTAATGGAGGTAGAATGAGTGGGGATGTCATTTATGAGGTACACCGGCTATTCCTCCAACAGGCTGAAATTCCTTACCTTGGAGGAGGGAAAGGCCCCAGAATTCATGACTGGAGGCATACCATGGCCGTGCGTTCTTTCAAGCAGATGATTGATGCTGGCATGGATATGTATGTGTCCCTTCCGATCCTGTCTACATATCTGGGACATAAAACGATATTTGCGACAGAACGTTATTTAAGGCTTACCATGGGCATTTATCCGTATATCGAAGAAAAGTTCAAATCAAAAATGGAGAGTGTGTTCGGGGAGGGATCGAAGCTATGAAACGATTTTGCCGTGTATCTGAACAAATATTTCACAGATTATCTTCCGAATACCTGCGGAAGCACTCCCCAGACGATTGACTCATACAGGTACTCCTTTATCCTTTTCCTGACATATATGCAGGATCAATATCAGATTTCTGCTGACAGGGTGGATATATCTGATCTCACTTACGAAAATATAGTTTCTTATCTAAGCTGGCTTCAGGAAATTCGGTCAAACGGAATATCGACAAGGAACCAGAGACAGGCAGCCTTAAGTAGCTTCATCCGTTTCCTTATGTACGAATTTCCTGAACATCTGGATGAATACCAGAGGATCCTTGGTATTCCCGTCAAGAAAACGCCGCAAAAAGAAATCTCTTATCTTAAAACCGAGGGTGTAGCATTATTAATCAGCCAGGTGGATTTAAACCGGCAGAACGGACTGCGGGATTACGTTATCCTTTCTCTGCTGTATACAAGTGGAATCTGCGTCAGTGAATTGATACAGATCCGTGTAAAAGACCTGTCTTTGCAGGAGCCCTTCACGCTTTTGGTTCATGGAAAAGGGCAAAAAAGCAGATATATACCGCTGATGCGCAGTACAATCCCTTTTATTCAAAAATATCTTGTT
Source organism: Syntrophomonas sp. (assembly GCA_041672985.1). Taxonomy (GTDB): domain Bacteria; phylum Bacillota; class Syntrophomonadia; order Syntrophomonadales; family Syntrophomonadaceae; genus PHAA01. Next base: position 2,898 of record JBAYYO010000278.1, read on the forward strand.
CAAAAAAGGTATGATAGACCGGAGAGGCTGAATGAATGGCTGTTTAGAAACCACATGAATGAGCCTTTCACCAGACAGGGGATTAATTATATCGTAGGAAAATATACAAAAATGGCACGAGAAATCGCTCCAGATATGATTCCTGCCGATTTCAGTCCGCATAAAATGAGGCACACGACCGCCATGGGGTTGGTCGAATCAGGTGTGGATCTGATTTATATCCGAGATTTGCTCGGACATGAAAGCGTAAAAACAACGGAAGTGTACGCAAGGGCAGATGCAATGCATAAACGTCAGGCCATTGAGGCGGCTAGTAAGGAAATCGTGCCTCCAGAAGAAGCCGAATGGGATAATGATTCAAACCTGAAAGACTGGCTTAAGAATTTCAACCGTAGATAATTATGTAAAGAAATATCGTTAAGACTTTTGTTGTTTACGTCGTTTTTATGGTTAATCTTTACATAATGAAAGTCTTAACGTAACCTTTTGTTTCTGGATCCGCTTTTCTACACATGTATATCTTGAATTTTCGGGTCTTTTGGTACTCTGCAAACTCTTTGGTGAGCAGCAGATCG
>JBAYYO010000279.1:0-3433 GCA_041672985.1 Syntrophomonas sp.
TTGTTTCTGTGGTACTATCCTTGGGGTCACCCCCACTGGACGTTATCCAGCACCTTGCCCTGCGGAGCTCCGACTTTCCTCAGGTATAAATACCCGCGATTATCTGATTTACTTGCGATTCTATTATACACGAATAAACAACTCGCAACCAGATGATTTATTCCTCAATATCTGAAATAATTTCTAATTTCTCAAAAAAAGTATTAATATTAGCAGGATATTGTTTGGCATTGGAGAATACCTTAATAGAGAAACGGGAACGCGGATGGATGTAAAATTATTATGCATAAAATGTGGTTGTTTTACACTATCCTTAGTAATAGAATTAATATCAGATAATTTACTGAATAAGGGGGTGAAAAAGTGTTGGCAATGTTTGCTTCAGCGGCAGCGGAAGGGCATGGAGGAACCGGGTTATTTTATAATCCTGCGGTACTAATAGTAATGGTATTAGTTGCAATCTACATATTCTTCAAGTTCTGCGCCTGGGCCAAAAAATTTCAACTATCTGGGCAAGTGAAAAAGTGGGTATACATTCTTACCGGTATTGGTGTTGTATTTTTCAATGTACTATATAGTATGGGAAACAAGGAAATTATTGTGAGCGGTGATTGGAGCGGTGCGACTACGGCTTTGCTTGCTTCGTTGGTATGGGTGATTTTATTCTCATTTGTATTAATGGCAGAAACCAAAACCGAATAAAACTAAAGCAAAAAAGACGGCTTAGGCCGTCTTTTTTTGTACTATCAGAAAGTATAACTTTTTATAAGGCGGATAGTATAAATGCAACCGCGGTTCAACTGTCGCCAGAGGCTCGGCACAAGCCGGGTTTTCTTGATTAGAATTAAAGAGATATAAGTAAGCACTAAAGAACAGTAGGTGAAAATATGCCAGATCACGTCAAGATGACGATAATAGAACCCGATGGAAATGAATATAGCTTATGGACCCTTAAAGGTAAGACAGTTTGGGAAGCTCTGGAGATAATAGGCTGGGATATGCGAGGCTCTTGTGGTGGTCAAGGCAACTGTTCCAAATGTAAGTTCCGAATGACCGGGGGAATCAGCGAGCTTTCCCTGACGGAAAGGGAGCGGCTTATTCCCGAAGAGGTCAGCAGTGGACAGAGGTTGGCCTGCTACGCAACTGTAGAGGATGACTTTACCCTATTCATCGACTACTGGCAAAGAGAGGATAGGGCAAAAAACAGCCTGCTTAGATACCACCCCGGGACAAAAAATGATAGCGGGGTTAGTTGTAAGGAATTTTTTATTCCAGGACGTGAAACTGAATCCCACGCCCCTATTTATGATCGCATCAAAAGCTCACTAAGCGGATATAGTTTAGAATTAAGTGCTGATAATATTGATTATCTGGCCGGCCTCGACCGTCAGGGGCGGCCTGCGCTGGAACTGTATGCTGTTGTACTGGGCGGGACCAGGGTGATAAAGGTAGGGCGCCAGCGAGAAAAGCTATTAGGGTTGGCATTGGATATCGGCAGCACCAGCCTTTTCGCAGCCTTGGTGGATTTGGAAAATGGCAAGACAGTTGCGATGGCGTCTCATAACAATATGCAGAGGATATACGGAGAAGATATTGTATCTCGCGTAAGCTATGCCATGGAACATGAGGGGGGGGCATTATCTCTGCAGCGTATTCTGATTAACAATCTGAACAGTATGATAGAAGAAATGGCGGCAGAGACAGGGGGCAGCCCATCAAATATTTATAAGATTACAGCCGTAGGAAATCCGGTAATGCTGCATCTATTTTTGGGACTCAGCACTGCAGGGTTTGGAGCAGCTCCCTATGCAGGGAGTTTTTCAGAAGATATTCATATGCCCGTATCTGAACTGGGATTAAAGGTAAACCCACTGGGTAAGTTGAGCATACTCCCGCAGCTGGGTGGGTTTGTAGGTGCCGATACTACGGCCTGTCTATTGACTCTGGCCCCGATCCACGCTCAGACATTTCTGCTGATTGACATTGGTACCAATGGTGAGATTGTATTAGGTCATCGCGGCAGGATGTGGGCGGCGTCAGCCGCTGCGGGCCCGGCTTTCGAAGGCGGGGCAGTGAGCTGCGGCATGAGAGCAGGGCAGGGAGCTATAGACAAAATATTTTGGGACCGCGGAAAATTAGGTTTCAGGGTGATTGGTGAAGGAATGCCCCGAGGAATCTGTGGTTCAGGCATTATCGATCTGATTTCAGTATTGCTTAAAAATAGATTTATAGATTTAAACGGGACCTTCACTGCTCAGGCGGCCCGGCACTTCAATTTGCGAAGCGGGGATAGAGGGGCAGAGATTGTACTGGATGGGGGTGAGCTGGTAAGTACCTCTCCGCTTGTATTTAACCAGGAAGACATAAGACAGGTGCAGCTAGCTCGGTCAGCTATCCGAACGGCTATAGATATATTGTTGCGGACTGCGGATGTAGATGCCGCCAGACTTGATTACATATTTCTAGCAGGGGCTTTTGGCAGTTATGTGGATCCGGAGAGTATTATCAATATTGGACTTATACCGGCCATAGATCCGGAAAAAATCAGTAATATAGGTAATGCAGCTGCGGTAGGGACAATTATAGCCTTGTTATCGAACGAGAAGTTTCAAGAAGCATCTGTAATAAAATCAAAGGTGCAGTATGTTGAATTGACCGAACAGGAGGATTTTCAAAACCGATTTCTGGAAAATCTTAATTTTTAAGGCGGCGATTTACTATAATTGCCTTATCACCACTAAAAGCACCTGCATACGCAAGCTATTAATAAATGCATATAAAGAGCCCGGCTTGAGAGACGTAACCTGGTACGCAAATCAAAACGGGTTTTTTATTGTATCAACAGCCCTTAATCAAGTTCATTTTGTTTGGGAATTTACCTGTATTGAATGAGTCCAACTGTAACCTGTCACTGAATTGTTTTACTAGTGGTGACATGAACAAGACTGCCACTTAGACCCGAATTATAGGGACACACTGTTAATTCAGCATTTCCCATGTTGCTCATTGACACTTTCTTGATTTATTTATTTAAGAGTGTTTTAATGTATTACGGAAAGGCAAGGGGGGAAAAGTGTATGCGAGTGGATTATCATGTACACGTGCTGGCCCATGGTGAATACAATTATAATCTTCAGTGGGTTAATCAATATATTGATGCAGCCTATCAGAAGGGTATCAGAGAGATCGGTTTTAGTGAACATGATGAATATACTAATCAAGTCGTCTTCGAATTATTTAAAGAGATGCAGGCTCGCCGGCGCCATGATATCAGCCTCAAAATGGGGGTTGAAATGGATTATATTCCTGGACAAGAGGAAATTATTAAGGATATCATTGCCCAACGGGAATATGATTATGTAATAGGTTCAGTGCATTACCTAGATGGCTGGGGATTTGACCATCCTGATTTCAAGAGAGGTTTTGACCACCG
>JBAYYO010000280.1:0-3422 GCA_041672985.1 Syntrophomonas sp.
TGATAAGAAGCACTATAGGACGCATGAAAAGAACCGTTTCAAAGAAGAGTAGGACACCAACCCCCAGATATCTTATGAAATTCCAGGGAATAGCAATCGCAATTGCGACAAATAGGACCTTTGCATATATTGTATTGATGAATTGAATTCGTGAAAGGAAGAACCCACCACTTAACAAATAGGACATGCCCTGATAGAAGTACAAAGGCGCGTTTTCCGCTGAAAATGATATGTATTCTAGGGAATCCTGCATTATTCCACTAGACCAGGCTTGTTCGAAATCAATTGAACAATCCAGCAGGAAAGGGAGCCCTGCAGGTAACAGGATCAAGAGTATAAGAGTTTTGAAGTAAAGCCCAAAGCCTATAAAATGTTCTGCTCCTGAAAGGAATTTTGTAACCTCTCCAGCTTCTTCTGGTTTATATTTTTGAAGATAAAAGTATCCTGCAATCCATACCAGAATAATTAAACCGCTTATGATGTATGTTGTATAATCCCTTTTGTGCTCTTCCTTGACCCATTTCAGGTCTTTTGGGTGCTGCTCTGCTGCTGCTATCCCGTTAATCATTTTTGCTGAAGGAGTCGCGTTTAATTCATCCGGGAGAGTTCCAAGAGTAACACCCCAATTCTCGCTTAAAGCTTCGTCAGCCCACTCTTCCGGAGTTTCTTTAATTGCATCCTTTACCATTTCCTTTCCTTCTTCCATCCCTGCAGAAGCCGGAAAAGGAGCCAACAAAAACAGAATGAGAATAAAAGAAAGGAGTTTGAAATTCATTTTTACCTCCTTCACATCCAAGACATGTAAACAGAAATTCCAGTGACTAAACACACACCCATTAAGATAACTGAGCACATACCCATAAGCCCGGAAGCTGCAGATCGGGGAGTCCCTACAATTATTCCACCGAAGGAAGCCCCACCGCATTTAAGTAGCGCTCCAAGTCCCAGGAAGAACACAATACCAATTGACAATAAGAGAAGTTTCATTAATGGTTCGTTTATAGCTTCTGTGCTCTGTACCTCGTTTACTCCTTCCTGTACTGTTATACCATCGAGCTTAACGGCCCCTAAAACAGGGTTAGCTAACATTAATACCAAAAATCCTATACATAGTAATTTTCTTAGCATGTTATTTACCTCGCTTTGTAGTTAGTATATAAACTTACTACACACTATAAATAACTTTCGTGAGTAAAAGAAAGGAAAAAAAAAGAAATTAGTAAAGAATTTTCCTGATATAATACCAGGCCCCAAAGCCTAGAATCAAGAAAAGCCCGAATGAAGGAAACAGCCAATCAGCATAGAATTTATCAGGATAATCCTTTTTCACATAGTCAAAGTGTATAACCTGGAGGGATTCATAAGGAGTGTAAGCCGTTACAGTTAGCTTTTCAGGATCGAAAGAACCGTTAATAAATAAAAACTCTCCTTGATGTGGTAAATCCCCTTTCCAGTAGTTGGCCTTTGAGAAGTTTGTATATATTACCCCGTTCTCGTTTTTGTTCTGTTCTCCAATCATGTAAATATGCTTAACTGTCTTTCCATCATATTCATATTCTACAGCTGTTAAGCCGTTAGAAGGCACATAAGCCAGCGAATGAATAGGATACTCGTATAGTATCCCCTTTATCACTGTTGGCCTCTCCATGACCAACGGAACCGGGCAGGAGTCCTTAAAAATCGAAGTAGATGTTTTTATTTTGCTTTTCTTCTTTTCGCCGGTGACGGGATTCTTTTTTACTGTGTACCAGTGCGTTTTTACGGTAAAAATCGCATAAGCTGTTCCGTTTTCAAGCTCGACATCGAGGTTTTTCTCAATCTTTTTGATATGCCCTGTGAAATAGTCAAGATCTGGGGCTAAAATTGCCTTTGTTTGAGCCTGAACAGCGTCTGCCCCTGGGATATACGCCACACCATCAATATAAATAATGTCAGTAATGACTATTTTTACCCCTCCTGCTATCAGTCCATCAACTTCATCTGAAACTAGACGTGGTAGATCTAACGCTTTTTGCCCTGTTCTTCCAGTATCCGAGAACTCAACATCTAAAATATCAAATATCGAGTCGAACTCCCTCTCAGGCCCCGGCTCAAAGTCCTCATCCTCAATATCCTCAACGCCAACCCCGCCTCTCATAGTCATTTCCGCAGAAACATAATCACATTCCCATGCTGAACCTGTCCAGTACCATTCAGAAGACCCAGGGTTAACTCTAGGATCCTGCTCGTAATCACTTCCAGAACATCTATTATAATTCCCCGCAGAATTCCCCCACAAAATATTATCTTTGGAAATTATTTTATGCGAGTTTTCAAGAGTGTTTGATATCCCATACCCTTTTCCGCTCCCTGTATTGTGTCCTGCCTTAGTATTTGTAATTATATTATCTTGAATATCAATGCAGAAATTAGCCCCATTAGCCCCTTTAGACAGCCCTTTAACTGAATACGTGACAATCCCCGCATTTGAACAGCCGTCGAACACGTTATTATAAATATTGACATTATGGACTCCTGAAATCAAGATACCTGCCTGCCAGTTTCTCCAATCCCATCCAGTCGACAGGAAGGCATTATGATGTATTTTGATCTGAGAGTTCGACTCATCGTAATTAGACTGTGTGCCCGCTATCCACATCCCAGGCCCGCCGGTCATTTTGAATACGTTATTGCAGACCTCGACATTTATTTCCATGTTTTTTTCTGTTTTATCAAGCTGCACCCCAGGTCCTGCACTTTCCCGCGCCGAGCAGGTGATGAAATTGTCATGAATATAGGCATGGTTGCTATCTCGGATACGGGCTGCGTTATTGATCCTGCAATCAATACTACATCCTGACATTTCAACATAGTCGCTTTTGATCGCGAAAAGGGCTTCGTGACCTAGTTTATGCGCTTCAATGTCTTTGAATTGCACATTGCTGCATTTTGTAGCTCGTAGGAAGTCACCCAGGGAGTTTGATCCTGTGCAGTCGTGGACGTTTACGCCGTTGCAACCCGTGGGCATGATGAAATTATAAAAACCCCTGCCCGTTATCAGATCGGTTTGCCTGTCTGCGTTTCCATCGAAATGGATTCCGGCAATTTCAATATTTTCGCAGTTCGTAGCTTTTATGAGTGGGACCATGACGGTAGCGTAACCCTTTGTAGCCTTGTGATAAAAATCGCTGCTTGTGATCCTATTAACATTATCAGGAATTGTAATGGTTGTTTGTCCTTGCCCATCGAGACAGACATTGGATTTTAGTTCAATTGGGTTATTTATTGCGAATTCCCCGGATAAACAAACGGTTCCTCCCCCGTTTTCACTTATTTTCTTAATTGCCTTGTTGATTACATCCTGCTCAGAGCTTGACCCAGTACTTGAGATTGAAATAGTATTTGTATCATCCTGGACATACTGCTCATTGTTAGTATCCTGT
>JBAYYO010000281.1:0-3421 GCA_041672985.1 Syntrophomonas sp.
TGCCTTCTCCAATTTGCAGACCGCAGATGTTACCAGTATTGTGGACCGCTTAGAGAATGGCCTCCAGTATGCGGTTCCGGAGCAGGTATTCCCCATGGTTATGCAGAGCATCGAAAGTATGCGGTCCAGCATTGAAAATTTGTTCCAAAGTACTTTAAATGTTGGCTACACCAATATGTTTACTGCTTCAGCAATTATTGCCGCCGTGGGATTTATAATCACAGCACTATTAAGAAGATTTATGCGAACTACTAAACCAAATCACCGGCCAGTCTAAGCTGACAGCTTAATGATGACAACTCAATAATAAATGCAAAATCCCTCTATGAAAGAGGGATCAATACTCGACATCTGAAATTTCGGCAGGATCTTCCCCAAGAAATATTGGTTATTTAACACGACGAGAGGTTGGATTGGCAAAACAGCATTAAATCGGCCGATAAAATAAGCGGGGCCGCAGAAATTATCCAGGGGCTGCGCTTTACAAAGCTTTATACAATCTCAGGCTCGGCTTTTGATGTATATATACCCTTTAAAAGCGTTTCCTTGCGTAAATCCGCACAACCGCATGTTGGCCGGGCGGGAAGTTCTCTAATCAGAGCATATAGGATTTTGCCCAGGGCATAACCCTGCGTATAGAATATTTCCTCTAGTTCTTCGTGCTGCCAGGGAGTAATTACTCCCTCGGCATAATTCACCACCAGGTAGATCCCAGCATAGCAGGCACCAATTTCCCGGGCCAGATAAACCTCAGGACATATGCTCTGTCCCACCACATCAGCTCCTGCCATCCTATAAGTCTGAACTTCAGCAGGACTTTCGAAATGCCGTCCATCAGTATTTACATAAACACCCCGGTCAAAAACCCTGCCCTCTGCCCAGCTTTGCTCACAAATTGTCCTCATAAACCCGCGTATCTCCGGGCAAAGAGCATCACGCATAACAAGCAGGTAGGGGGTGTCCAGGCCGACATCCTTTCTAACTGATACATCAATATAGTCATGCGGTATGACCAGATCGCAGGGTCTAAGCAGATGATTAATGGCACCTACCCCACCCTCAACCAAAATCCGTTTTACCCCGGCATTTTTAAAAACCCAGAATATCTGGCGGGAGGCATCAGCCCGGGTTACTCCCTGCCGCCACCCGTGCATGCGGCAGGTTAGGACCCTTTTTTCATGGTCAGTTCCGTAAACTGAAACTAACTTAAATTCCGGACTAACCCCGAAAGGCGTATCAAATATTAAGCCCGTTTCTTTTACTTCCACGAAATCCAACGCCAGCCCTTCCGGCTCATCTACATTAAGAGTGCTGGAACCACCTATAAGAGCAAACTCACATGCTGGAATAATCATAGGTACTCTCCTTCATTTATAAGTAGGGTTTGAGGAGTGAGAGGGTAAATCGTCCGCGTCAAATTAGTATACTTCCAATAACTTATACTGCGTATTCCTTAACGCCGGGCGCCGGCCGGCGGCCCTGATTATCTCGATCATCTCCTCTTTAGTCATTTTATAGACTAATCCCGCCGAACGCACTACATTCTCCTCTATCATAATGCTGCCCAAATCATCAGCCCCAAAAAACAGCGATAACTGCCCGATGCGTTTACCCTGGGTAACCCAGGAGCCCTGCAGATGCTCGATATTATCCAGGTATAAACGCGACAGAGCCAGGAATTTTAAATACTCCAGAGAAGATATCCTGGACCCCATCAGTTCATTATTACCAGGCTGATAAGTCCAGGCAATGAAAGCCCGGAAGCCTCCGGTCTCATCCTGCAGTTCCCTGATCTTTTGTAAATGGTGTATACGGTGTTCCAGGCGGTCAATGCTGCCCATCATCATGGTAGCAGTAGTCCTCATGCCGATTTCATGAGCGATTCTCATTACTTCCAGCCATTCCCGGGTAGTTATTTTATTAGGACTAATTTGAGAACGCACTTCATCATGCAGTACTTCGGCCCCGCCACCGGGTAACGAATCCAGCCCGGCTTTTTGGAGGCGTAGTAACGTATCTCTGACTGGTAATCCAGAAATTTTCGCAATATATACTATCTCGGGGGCGGTCAGGGAATGAATAGTAATATCATAACGAGCCTTTATATTCTTGAACATGTCCTCGAAGAAATCTATAGTGAGGTCTTCATTAAGCCCTCCCTGGATCATCAACTGGCTGGCCCCCAGGTCTATGGCTTCTTCAATCTTGGTAAATAGTGTTTCCCGGTCGATAACGTAAGCATCCTGATCCTCTTTATGGCGAAAGAAGGCGCAGAACTTGCAGCCACAAGAGCAGATATTAGTATAATTAATATTACGGTCAATTATGAAGCTAACTGTGTTATCAGGAAACTTCCGGTTCCTTATCTGATCGGCAGCCTGGCCGATGGCCAAAAAATCTCCCTCTATATACAAGCGAGCAAACTCTTCCTCATTCATCCGTTTGCCATTCAATATATCATTTAATAATCTTCCCGCTTCCAATGCAGCCTCACCTTCTATGTGTAACAGAGACCATTCTTTGTCACATATTAATTCCCGTACTATATATCAAGAATTTCCAGGGGGGGAGCTGCTTCTATTAGCCCCATCTCCTCAGCCTGCCGGTAATACTCCGCCAAACCCTCCTGCTGGTGCGCATCAAAATCAAATCTCAGGCTATTAAAATAATCCACCAGATACTGGGCCGGGAATTCCTCCCATTGGGCTGCTTTGGCAGCTACCGCTTGAATATTATTCAAACTTAATTGCATGGAATCCTTAAAGGTTTCATGAATAATCCTGACCTGCTCTGGACTAGCAGACGCAAATTCCTTACGTATAGCCCAAACCGCAAATACCATAGGCAGCCCGGTATATTCTTTCCACTCCTGGCCCAGATCGTATACAAAAAGTCGGCCATCCGCATTATATTTGGCCCGCAGGGCATCATCCCCTATGAGCAAAGCCGCTTCCGCTTCTAATAACATAGCCCCCAGTTCCGGCGCCGAAGAAAAATACTCCGGGATGACTTTATGATGTTTGTTCATAATTATTCGCAGCAAAGCCTGCGAAGTTGCGGAAATATTAGTTAAAGCTATTTTCTTACCGTGTAAATCCTGGATGGGAACCTTGGAAAACAAGTATATGCTCTTAACTTCACCATCAGCGCTGATTGATATATCGGGCATTAATACATAGTCCCGGTAATTCCTGGCATAGGCAATGGAAGATATGGGAGCCAAGTCTAACAGATTATCTTTTAACATCCGATTCAAATCGGTGGGATTACCTTTAATAAGGTCAACCTCCAACAGAAACTTTTTCTCAATCAACCCATAAAACAATGGAAAACAATTAATAAACTGAATATGCCCTACTCTCGGCCTCACTTCTTCAAACCTCCTCAAAACTATTGAGTACTAACTCACGCAATTTATCTT
>JBAYYO010000282.1:0-3416 GCA_041672985.1 Syntrophomonas sp.
GATCGGGATGGCATTGTAACCACATTCAATAGAGCTGCCGAAAGAGTTCTGGGTATAAAGGCTGAAGATGCCCTGGGGAAAAAAATAGTAGATCTTTTCCCCACCAGTGGTCTTTTGGACGTTGCCCATACCGGCAACGTGGAGCCGTTGCAGAAGTTGATGTTGAACAACCGTTTATGTCCAATCGAACGCCCATTTATAAACAAGGCCAAATAGTTGGGGCTGTGGCAGTCCTGCAAGACATTTCGGAGATTGAAAACATATCTCGTGAATTAGAGTATTCCAAAGAAATCAACCGCGAATTAGATGCTATCATCGATTCCTCATTTGATGGTTTGTATATTGCTGATGGGAACGGCCTTACCTTGCGTGTAAACAAAGCATTCGAAAGAATCACCGGCATAAATGCAAACCAGTTTCTAGCCAGAAATGTGATAGATATTGAGAGCGAAGGAATAGTTTCACAGTCAGTATCGGCTCTGGCAATAAAGAAACGGGAACCGGTTACCATTATCCAGGAAATGAACAATGGCAGAACCACTCTCGTTACGGGCAACCCCATTTATGATGTAGAGGGTAATGTCTTCAGGGTGGTCTGTAATGTTCGTGATATAACCGAATTAAATTTGCTTAAACAGAAATTAGAGGAAGTTCGAAATCTAAGTCAGCACTATGTAAACGAATTGCGTACCTTACGCTTGCAGTACACAGGATCGAGTAAAATAATCTGTAATTCGAAAATAATGAAGGAATTCCTGGGGATGGTTATCAGGTTATCCCAATTCGATTCTACTGTTTTAATTAGGGGGGAATCAGGAACAGGTAAAGAACTCATTGCAGAGGCAATACATAATAACAGTATGAGAAAAGATAAGCCCTACATTAAGGTAAACTGTGGGGCTATCCCCGAAAACCTGCTCGAATCAGAACTGTTCGGATATGATTATGGAGCCTTCACCGGTGCCAAAAAGGAAGGCAAATTGGGCTTTTTTCAACTTGCCAATGAAGGTACCATTTTCCTGGATGAAATCGGCGATCTGACTTTTAATCTGCAGGTAAAATTATTAAGAGTTTTGCAGAATAAAGAGATAACCAAGGTTGGCGGAAATAAGTCAATCCCCATAGACGTTCGTATTGTAACTGGAACCAATCGCAACCTGCTGGAACTGGTGGAAAAGAAACTATTTCGAGAAGACCTTTATTACCGGTTAAATGTAGTGCCTATCCACATCCCTCCTCTACGTGAACGAAAAGATGATATCCCACCGCTGGTGGGTCATTTTGTACAGTTGTTTAACCGCAAACACAAGTTAAACAAAAAATTCTCGCCTGAGGTTATTGAATTATTTATTAAATATGATTGGCCGGGTAATGTGCGAGAGCTTGAAAACCTTATTGAGAGAATAATGGTTATCTCGACCAAAGATATCTTAACCCGGGTTGAATTACCTTCCTACCTGGCCGATGCAATTCTCGAAAATAAATCTGAAATATCTGTTTCAGGGATTATGCCCTTACAAGAGGCGGTGGCCGATGTTGAAAAACAAATTCTTGAAAAAGCCTATGCTCAATATAAAACAACCCGGCAAATGGCCAAACAACTAAAAGTAAATGCTTCTACCATCGTGCGCAAAGCCGCAAAATATGGAATATCAGCAGCCCATCCGTTTGATGACCAGCCATAGAATCGAAGCTAATAATGGCGTTTCCGAATTGCAACAATGCGTTGCGATACGGAAACGCCTTCCAATTTCGATGTTTCGTTGCAAATTTGCAACATGGCCTTGCATGGTTTTCTCCTCAAGTACTCCCCCGCCTTATGATGCATAACCCTCCTTTCATTTTACCAGACCCATTTCATAAGATATTTTTATATACTGAAAACTGGACATAGGTCATAGTATTTAATATAAGGCAAGCTGTTTGTTGCAAATAAGAAACGATTGTGAAGCTCATGGCATTCGGTACCCCTGTTTTTTATCCCCTAAAGCCAGATATAGGGCGTTCTGTTTAATTATTGTATTTATTGGTATGGTAATTGCATTAAATTATTGCAAGCTTATCTTTAATCTTAAAGAACAAATATTTCTGATCTTTGCAAATACGAACAGCGAAATATGAAATGAAAGGATTAGAATTATGATCGATTTTAGATGTACGAAATGCAATAAGCTTTTGGCTAAATACATGCAATGTCAGGATTTAGAAATTAAATGCACCCGCTGTGGTATGCAAAATGTGATTCACCAATCAGATATACCGGTGCGTTTCGCTGTCTTAAATAATTACTTTGTTCCACTGCGCGGATCAAATCCCGTCCCAACAGGTACTTAGCGGGGATAACCAAACCCCGCTTTGAAAATTGCAACTAAATAGATCAGTTCCCACCCACTTATTTGTTGAGAGCCATTGAGCCCCGTCAGATGATTATCTGCCGGGGCGTTTTTATTTTAGGGCAAGTTTATTCAATTTAAATAACCAATATTTCTAATCTTTGCTAATCTGAACGGCCTAGTATGAAGCGGAAGGAGTTAGATGGATCATGATAGATTTCAGATGCCGAAAATGCAACAAACTTCTTGCCAGGTATGCAAATTGTCAGTATTTAGAGATTAAATGTACGCGCTGCAGTACGCAAAATGTTATTCACCAGTCAGACACATCGTTACGCTTTGCTGTCTCAAACAATTACTTCGTTCCATTGCGCGGATCAAATCCAATCCCGACAGGTACTTAGCCGGGATAACCAAACCGGCTTTGGGAATTACAAATAAATAGATCAGTTACCACCCACTTGTTTGTTGAGAGCCGTCGAGCCCCGTCAGATGATTATTCTGCCGGGGCATTTTGATGTTAAGGAGGTGAAGCTTGGATATACCTGGGGATACATGGTTCTAGAACAGAACAATAGGGGTTTCAAAGAAGGAATAGATAACATTTAACGCTCACATCAAATTTTTAAAATGAGGAGGTTCAAACATGTCAGATTTTGTACAGAAATTGGAAATGAAAAGGGCCGACTATGAAAAAACGGTACCTGTTACTGGATTTGGGGAAAGAAAGCCTGATTTTAAGGGTATGGGTAAAACAATAAAGAATCAATCCAAAAACGTCAGGGAAGTTGTCTGTGTGGAAGCCTGCCGGACTCCATATGGAGTAATGGGCGGCAAGTTGAAAGAATATGATGCGCCTCAACTGGGGGCGTTAGCCATCAAGGAGTGTCTCAGACGCACCGCCGGGAAAGTGAAACCCGAGGATGTGGATTATGTATATATGGGCCAGGTAGTCCCAGCCGGATGTGGCCAGATACCAGGCCGTCAGGCTACGATACTGGCCGGACTCCCCGAATCGGTTCCTTCCATAACTATTAATAAAGTATGCTCTTCGGGAATAAAGACATTGGACCTGGCGGTGCA
>JBAYYO010000283.1:0-3400 GCA_041672985.1 Syntrophomonas sp.
AGATCTCGTTCCGGCCTATCCCATACTGTTACTTCAAAATCCAGCCCCACTATATCGCTGCCGGTAAAAATAAAATTACGTAAATTCAAATCGGGGAAACAAAGTCCCTGTTCCCCTTGGGGGCGCACGGTGTGGAGTTGGTACAGCCAGGCGGTTAGAGCTTCTACCCAATCATTCTGCCGGATCAATTCCTCTCGATACATCATATCTGCCAACAGTATTCCCGCACTATATTCCATCAAGATGGTGTGTTCGTCACTCCAGACAACGCTGGGAACCCGCAGCCCCGCAGCGCTTAATTGCTTTAAAATGGATACTTCTGGTGCGACGCTCGCCCGGCGATTTAACTTAAGCACATATTTAACACGCTTATCCCCTGTATTTAGGCCTTGCAGCAAGTATACTTCATTGCGGCGACTGAATACTTTTTCCATACTCAATATTTTTATGCCACATATATCTTCTACCAGTTCACCTATATCTGTTTGCATCAAACGCTCCTTCATTGGCATGGTCACCTTAATAACCTGCCTGATTGCCATGGGCAACCGATTAAGACGAAAGTTTTATCCGAAAATTAATTTCGATGTCGTCCAGTGCTTATCCCGGTTGATTAATCAATCCGGGCCGAGTTGCGAATTGTCAATATCAAGGTAATGTACTAAACTTTTAACATTGGAACTCAAACCGAAAAAGGTATCTGTTTATGAAAAAAGCTGATAAATTTCTTATTGGGACCATACTGGTTCTTGCCTTGGGCGCCTATCTGGTTTTCTGGCTCCCGGGCCAGACAGACTCACCCCTGTGGGCAGAAATATCCGTTGATGGACAGGCCGTCTGGAAAGCCAACCTGACCGACCTCACCGGCCAGGACTTGCTTGATATCGATGGGCCCCTGGGAACGAGTGTAGTTGAAGTTAAGCCCGGTGCCATTCGGATGAATTATTCCCCTTGCCCGGATCATTATTGTATGGAAACCGGATGGATTAACCGACCCGGCCGATTAATTGTCTGTATACCCAACCGGATTGTTATTAAAATATATCCCAATAATAATTCCCCCGACACAATCTCAAATTAAGGAGATGAAATGTGTGCATTCCACCAGAAAGCTAACCTTGATCGCAGTGTTGGTGGCTCAAGCTATAGTCCTGCATTTGTTTGAAGCCCTTATTCCTCTTCCTATTCCCATTCCAGGAGTAAAGCTTGGTTTAGCCAACATAATCACCCTGCTGGCCCTGGTGCTTTTCGATTTCAAATCCGCCCTGCTCATTGCCGTCCTGCGAACAGTACTGGGCTCCCTGCTGAGCGGCACCTTTTTCAACATTGCCTTTTTTATGAGTTTTGCCGGAGCTGTGGCAGCCACCTTGCTGATGGCAGGACTTATGCGCTTAGGCCCGACACCGGGCATCGACTCGCCCTTCAGTTGGCTGGGAATCAGTATTGCCGGAGCCGTGGCTCACAACCTCGGACAGCTGGCAGTAGCATCCATCCTCATCCAGCATATCGCTATCTTCTATTACTTGCCCATTATGTTAATCTCATCTGTGCCCACAGGATTGCTTACCGGGCTGCTATTAAGAGAGCTGCTTAATTATCTGCAAGCCTCCGGGCAACTGGACCAATTTTCCGCCTAAGCGGGCAGATGGTCTGCGGGGCAGTAAAAGGAAGCCGCGAGTTGCTAGTCCTTCCCGGTCATCTTATGTACATAGCCGCCCTCTGCCATGAAATCAATCTGTTGCTCCAGAGAGGGACTGATACTTATATTTTTCTGCTCATCAATAAATACCACCTGGACATCGGTCAGCTTATTCGCCATCTCCATACCAGGCCCGGTACCCAGCACAAAAAGCGTGGTGGATAACAGATCAGCCTCGGTTGCCCCGGGCGCCACTATAGTGGCAGCCATAAGCTGCCGGGCCGGCTGGCCTGTAGATGGATCTAAAATATGATGATAACGGATCCCGTCGGCGAAAAAACAGCGCTCATAGTCTCCTGAGCTTACTACCGCCCTATCTTTGACCTTTATGACGGCAATAAGCTTGGTTTTATCACGGGGATCTTGAATACCGGTTGACCAGGCCGAACCATCTGGTTTGGAACCGATAGCCAACACATTCCCGCCGGCATTAATCAAAGCCGATGTAATTCCCAGTTGCCGCAGTTTTTGGGCTGCCCTATCGGTGGCGTAACCCTTGGCTATACCTCCCAGGTCAATCTCCATGCCTTTTACGGGCAGAAACACCGTCCGGGCCTGTTTGTCCAGCACCACCTGCTGATAATCAACCAAGGCCAGGGTGGACTGCACTTCATTAACGGCCGGCAATCGATATTGCCCTTGTCCAAAACCCCACAGTTCCATGAGGGGTCCGACTGTAATATCGAAGGCTCCGTCCGATAAGCGGGCATATTCCAGGCTTTTCTCCAGCATGACCAATGTATCATCGCTGACCTGCACCGGCTTAATCCCCGCGTTTTTATTGACCCGATAAACATCACTGATTTCCGGATCGGATAGGTTTGTTGCCGCAAACTTGTCACTCAAATCGGCAATCCGGCTGAATTCGTCAAACGCCGCACCCAGAGCCAGCTGACCTATTTGTCCATCAGGGCAGTAAACCTGTATATGAACCAGAGTATCCATCACGAAATTATCCCGCTGATACTGCTGCAGCGGAACTGATCTTTCCCCACAGCCAGGCATCATAGCAAGTATAAGGCTCAGTGCGGTCAGACATATAACCTTGCGCATGGACTTTTTTCCTTCCTCATACCCATCCAAATTCAATAAAACTCGTTTATTATTTAAGGCTCCTGCTCCAGGTTAACGCCCTAGCTTTCACTGCCCGGTCCCTTGCGAAAGCCTTTCCTCTCTATTGCTTCGGCAGGACAATCCAGACATTCATCACATCGCATACAATCCCTGTGGTTGGGTTCCTGGTAAACAGATATATCCATAGGACATTTAGCCTGGCAGACCCCGCAGGAGGTACATTTGTCCTGGTTTACCTGGTAGCGGTATCTGCTTATGGGGTTAAAAATTGAATAAATAGCCCCCAGGGGACATATGTAACGGCAAAAAGGTTTAAAGATGATTATTGCCAGACCAAGCAAGACCAGCAAGAATACCGCTTTCCCGATTACCCATACACTCATCGTCATCATTAGCGCGGGCCTGACTATCATTTGGGGCAGATGGGCTTCCAAAACCTCTATCGGACATATATAGCGGCAAAAAGCCATACTGCTCAGGCCTTTAATACCTAGAAAAGGAATTGCCAGCACAAAGACAATCAGGATTAGATACTGCAAATACTCCAGTTTCTTAAACCTTTCCATCCCGGGCAGTTTAGGCCCCGGTATCTTGAAAAGCAATTCCTGCAACAACCCGACCGGGCAA
>JBAYYO010000284.1:0-3397 GCA_041672985.1 Syntrophomonas sp.
TAAATTTAATGTTTCATCATCGGGGGAGGACTTGTTTCTTTCCTGGCGAGATGAATTTCAATTGCGCCAGCAAATTAGAGGTGCTGCGGACTGGGAAGGAGTTCGTTTGGATAGCAGTGAGGAATTGGATTTTCTCAAACGTGCTCTGTATTATGGACCCCGGAAAGAGGTCTTTTTCGCCATTCTATATCAGAATATGACCAATCTTCCCATCCTAAACTGTGTGCGGGAAGCTTCCTCAACATTTATAGTTGAATTTTTACGTTTCATTGCCGGCCATATTCTTAAGCAGAATCCGCCGGCCCGGAATCTGCAATTTTTAATCAATCTGTATCGAGAAGAACTCCGGCCCTATTACATAGAACTCTTCAACGTTATGGATGCTAGGCTTTGCGCTCATCTTATGGCCCGTACCAGCAATGACACTCTGCGGGAACTTCTCAAAACCAGACAGGCGCAGATATCGAAAGAACAGCATTTTAAACACTATGGGCTTATTGATGTCCCCCTTTCAAAATACGATTATCCCACCATTTATGGTGATAAAATCCAGCTTATGGCTGCTGCCGCTCAAACCCTGAAGGCTAACCAACTGCAGGCTTCGCCCCTGGGCCGCGATACTATTAAAATCCTGCTGGATGGAGCCGATTTACTATTCCGGGCCGGGTTGCTGGCCGATTGTCTGGCCCTGCTGGCCAGGATGCTCCAACATCGGGAAATAGCGGATCAAATCCTGCCCCTATCCAACGAAGATCCTTTCCATAAACAAATTAATGTCATACTGCGTAAAACTCTGCCTATATACAGCTGGCTGGTCAGCCCGTCGGATCCTCACCGCTATGCCCTGGAGCTTTATAGAAGCCTATTCCCGGGTTTTAGCCCCGACCTGGTTTCCCTTTTGTATTTAGATATACATTCCATCGTAATGGCCAGCATGCAGGGCCATCGCCAATACGCCCGCTACGAACTGGCCCAAAAGGCTGCTAAAGTCCTTAATTGGCACCCGGATGATTGGCTGGCTGATGCCCTGCTGCGCTGGGGTAAACAATCAAATGTAAATGACTTATCCGGGTTGGAACCGCTCTTAAAACATAGAATGCTGGCCTCGCCTCATGAAGCCTATGTAATAATGGAAGTGCTACGGCTTTGGCTACAGGATGGATCTATTATATTGGACAGACCGGCTTCTGCTAACCTTTTCCGCGGCTATCTGCAGCTTTTCTATTGGCTACCAGGGGCTCCATTTATGAACGAAATGCTGCTCCAACAATTGGGTCCTTTTGTTGATGAGGAAACGAGAAAGACTGGAGAACAAATTGTGGCCGCTCTGCATGAATTATCATTCCAGGATTATACGCCCAATCTTTCCGAGCTAAACTTTACTGACCTGGCCCAGGATAAATTACAGCAGCAGTTATTTCTCAGTAAATATATGGGGGTGTTTTAATGTTTGATCCCGCTTCAGATGCGGTCCGATACGGAGAATATATGGATCAATTTATTGTGCAGTTGAAAAACGAATTGGATTCGAAAAGCAGAGCACTGATAGCTCCCCATGCTGAGCGGGAGTCACTGGACCAATACCTCCTGGATTTAAACTCCTTTTATTATGAGAGCTTCCACCGCCGGTTTTTTCCTGAATATAAGCAAACAATCGAAGCAAACATCCGCAGTCTTTATCATATCAGCAAACAGGACCAGGCTCTTAAAAAGGACATTATTGCCAGCCTTAAGCAGCACATCCGTTTATTCAACCGGATCAAAATCACTTCCTCACTCTTAAAGCGTAAACGCCAGGAAACTGAACCCCTGTGGCTCGCCTTTCAGCAGGGTGGTAATGCCAGATGTGCAGATTTGTTGTATGTGCTGAAAGAGCATTCCACTGACTGGGCATCTTTTATGGCCCAATTAGGCCATATCCAAACTCTGCTCGATGATAAAAAACTACTGAACACCATCAATCAGTATCCAACTTATACTGTGGTCAGCAAACTGTTTTATGAATGGGAGCCCGACAATTCTAAAGCGATTCGGTCCCTAAACCGCTTATTAGCCACCTGGCAATTGGCTGTGCAGCTGTTACAAAAACTGCAAGAACACCCGCTGCCAGGCAAGGAATTAATAGGGCAGCTTATAACTGAACTTGAGAAAATAGATGTAGGCTGGGACAATCGCAAAGTCCCTCCTGCCCTTCGCACCTGGTATAAGCAGAATATTCAGAGCATGTATCGTCTTTATTGGGAAGCAGTTAAGCTCAACGGAGAGAAAAATGACCGCAAGCCCACCGCCCGGGTGGCGGGTCAGTTCGAAAACTGGCTCAATTCATTATTATATATGATGGAACAAACATTATTATATAAATCCCGCGGTTGGAGTGATTTGGTCAATCAACTCCATCTATTAGATCAAATGGATGTTAATTACCGCCAGGAATTGGCAGATTATGGTGAGCGGTTTATGAAATCGATGCACGACTTAATCCATAGTCTTTCCTCCTCCAGCGAGATAAATTATAAATATCACAGCGAACGAAGCGCTCAAATATTGTCTGAAGCCCATCGATATTTACAGCAGCAGCTCAATAATAACGCCGCCTCCAGGGGAATTATACTGACCCCCGCTATGAACCGGTTATTAAACCGGCTTGACCTTTGCGAGAGCCGCATTGAATTGCTGGATGAAAAGGATGAGCACGCCCTGCAGATGAGTCAGCAATACTCTGCCATCATGGATTCACTTGATTCTAATCTGGAATTGTTGGCTGCCATCAAATATGAATTGGAAAGGCTGCTGGCTCCCCGTAATATCAAACGTGATTTTCAGGATATAAACCTCCGGATTGACCATATAGCCATTGCTACTGGCGCCCTATTCCCTTCCGATTATTCGTACCTGGTTGACCAGAAAGCCATAGAAACTCAGGTGGCGGAGGTGCCGGAGGGCCGCATATTGTATGAAGAAGGAGATATTTTCATAATTCACCTGGATGAATTCCGGGCAGAAGAAATTCCCAAAATAATCATAGCTAAGAAGGGGTAAAGATATGCACGTGGCGATTGACTTGGGAGAAAAGAATACTTACCTGGCCTGCTGGGATATAGGCCGGTCTGTTTCAGACGCCTGTATAAGCGTCAAAATTCCGGGGCTGGCTGTATTAAACCCCAGCGCGGGCAGCTCTTTATGGGCTCGTGATAGTCTGTGGAAATATATTTCCTATATACACCGCGAGTACCTGCTGCCAAGTCGCATGGTAATAGAGTCAGCCGCCCTGGCAGTGCCAGACATTTTTAGCCTTAACTCCCGCCGGGTCCTATTGGATGTCTTTGAAGAGGTATTGGGTCTGGCCGAGGTAATGATAATTCCTCATTTTATCGCGCTAGCGGTCGGTTATCAGCTG
>JBAYYO010000285.1:0-3389 GCA_041672985.1 Syntrophomonas sp.
TTTACCCATTACCCCAACGCAGTTTACTGTATTTACAAGGGTCTGAACTTGCGATTTAAACATATCTCCTTGAACTAGCTTTATCATAATGTCCTCCTAACGAAAAAACATATGTTCGTCTATTTCTATAATACCGTCAAATCCAGTCTCAATCAATCTTTTCCTGGCGATTATACCAGACACATAAGCACCAAAGATTAAAGCTGGAGGAACTTTGTTCGGTATCAAAACCTCGGCACATTTTATAGCCTTATGTTGCCATTCTTGAATTTGGTCACCTGGATGAGTCCAATATTCACTAAATATTAGTTCGCCATCAAGATATTTTAATCCTGTAGGGCCTGGATAAAAAGCTACATAATTACTAGCTGCGTTACTGTCTGTCACAATAGCGCCAGGAAGGTCTAAAACCTTAGTGCTAATCCGCAATACACATAACTCCTCATGCATATTCTTACGTTTATACATCATCGGATTCCTTGCACATATGTATAAGTTAGCATATTCATGAAGATTGCCACCGTTTGGGATCTTTTTATTCTTCCGAAGGTTCTGCACTTCCAGGAGAGCAACGGTCCCGTGATCCAATCGCTCTGCCTTTTTATGCGAAAGGATTCCATGCTTCATTATTAATGGGATGTTATCAATTGGAGAAATATTGTGAAGTTCTTCCAGATCTTCTCTGCGCATATAATTAACTCCCCCAGATTTGCCCCTTTGGGCAAGCACCGTTTTTTTAACAACGATTACCCCTATCACAGCAATAATTAACGGCACAATAATATCATTTATATATTCCTAACTATTAGGTTAATTGTGCGGGTATGAAATTGCAACCAGCAAATGTTTTTCATTTCGGCCGGCCCCGCATGAATTCAGGGGAATACGGCGCTTACCACTCTTCAATTATAGGCACCGATCCACAACCTGGTTAATCCCATATTGGAGGCCACCCATCTGCCCATAGCCCCCTTTCGGCTATTAATTTAAATAAAGCACCATTTATTTACAGGCTTCGACTTATATGTTACAATCAGGTTGTTAAAAGGGAGTAGCTTATATTGGGTAAAGTCAACATTACGGCCTCAGGGTCTGGCTTTACATCCCGTAGGCCTTCGGGACAAGCAAGACTTTTAATATAATTCTCATTTAATGAGGTTATGTTAAACGTCTTTTTCTTTTTGACTTTAAATTTGCATCAGGGGGAGAATATATATCATGAATAATAATATTAAATCAACTGAAGCAGTAAACTTTCATACCCTGACAGTCACGGATGTGCTGGAGCATTTTAATACCGGGGAATCAGGCCTAACTGCGCATGAAGCCGCCGCGCGGCTAGATCACTATGGCAAAAATGAGCTGCAGGAAGGGAGCCGGAAAACCCTCTGGGGCATGTTCCTCCTGCAGTTTAAAGACATTATGATAATTATACTCCTGGTTGCAGCGGCCATTGCCGGTTTCATGGGTGAATTAGCCGACACCATAATCATCTCCGTGGTCGTATTAATAAATGCCGTTCTGGGAGTTGCCCAGGAAAGCAAAGCCGAAAAAGCCCTAGCCGCTCTGAAAAAAATGTCTTCACCTCATGCCAAGGTACTGAGAAATAGTGAAGTACAGCTTCTTAACACCGATGAGATTGTCCCGGGCGACATTGTGATGATTGAAGCTGGTGATTATATTCCCGCCGATATTAGACTAATTGAAGTAAACAGTCTCAAGATTGAGGAGGCTGCTCTAACGGGGGAATCGGTTCCGGTGGGAAAGATTATCGATGCCATCGTTCAACCCGACATTGTTACCGGGGACAAAATAAACATGGCCTATCTGGGTACCAGTGTTACGTATGGCAGAGGTACCGGGGTTGTAGTTGCCACGGGAATGAGTACTGAGGTTGGTAAAATTGCTGCTCATATTAACACCGTCGCCGCAGAGGAAACCCCTCTGCAGAGAAAACTAGGAGAATTGGGCAAATACCTCTCCATCGGGGTGGTTATAATTGCCATCATCATATTCATCGCTGGAGTGCTGCAAGAGAGGGACATCCTGGAGATGTTCCTTACCGCCGTAAGCCTGGCGGTGGCGGCCATACCGGAGGGTCTGCCCGCAATTGTCACCATTGTTCTGGCTATCGGAGTACAGAAAATGGCCAAAAGGAACTCCATAATCCGTAAGCTTTCTGCGGTTGAGACTCTGGGCAGTACCGAAATAATTTGTTCCGACAAAACTGGAACCCTGACCTTAAATAAAATGACCGTCCAGGAAATATATGTGGGAAATCAGATGTGGGCCGCTGACACTGAATTAAAGAACAATGAATCATTGCCAATATTTATGCAGGCCATGGTACTATGCAATGATTCTATTGTAAACTGCAACGGCAATGGTGAACTGAATACACTGGGTGATCCTACTGAAACAGCCTTGATTCATTTTGCTTCAGACCTGGGATTTGCCAAGGATAAGCTGGAAATGGATATGCCCAGGCTAGCTGAAATCCCCTTTGATTCCGATCGTAAACTTATGACCACTATAAATCAGGTCAACGGTATTAACAGGGTAATTACCAAAGGAGCTCCAGACGTGCTCATTGATAGATGTACCAAGATTCTTATCAATGGACAAATTATGGCTATGAATGACCAGATTGTCGCGGCAATCAAGGAGGCCAATCATAAAATGGCGCTTAAAGCCTTGCGAGTCCTGGCTCTGGCTTACAAAGATAGTCAAGCAATCATTGAGAACCCCAGCACTGATGAAACTGAATATGATTTGATTTTTCTGGGCCTGGTGGGCATGATCGACCCACCCCGGAAGGAAGCCCAAGAAGCGGTAAGAATCTGTAAAGAAGCGGGTATAAGGGCTATAATGATTACCGGCGATCATAAGGATACCGCCGCCGCCATCGCCCGCGAGTTAGGAATCATAAGTGGTGATGATGAAGTACTGGCTGGAAATGAGCTTGATAAGATTGATGATAAAGACTTTTTGGAGCAGGTTAACCGGTACTCAGTATACGCCCGCGTTTCTCCTGAACACAAGGTGAGAATCGTTAACGCCTGGAAGCAAAACGGTAAGGTAGTGGCTATGACCGGCGACGGAGTAAACGATGCCCCGGCCCTTAAAGCAGCTGACATCGGCGTAGGCATGGGAATAACCGGCACCGATGTTGCCAAAGGGGTTTCTGACATGGTCTTATCCGATGATAACTTCGCAACTATCGTTCTGGCCGTGGAAGAGGGCCGGAAAATATACAACAACATTCGCAAGGCGATACAGTTCCTGTTATCTGCCAACACTGGTGAAGTGCTGACCCTGTTCATTGCCACCATGTTGAACTGGCCTATACTCTACCCCATTCATATTCTTTGGATTAATCTGGTTACAGA
>JBAYYO010000286.1:0-3389 GCA_041672985.1 Syntrophomonas sp.
TTCATAGTATATAGCTTCATATATTTTGCCTCCAATAGTTTTTTACTATATACTATTATATCATATTATACTTTAAAGTATAGCCGCTTCATACCTCCTGATTAATTTAATTATTAACAATTACATCCCAAGACCACATTCCCATTATATGGCTTTGGGTTTAAAAGGACAATTTCCATAATGGTTTGAGAATATTACTTGACAACCAATACTGGAATGCTGGAAAGACGAGTAATCCGGTCCGAAACACTAAAGGAAACTATTTCCTGAAACTTGTTGAGTCGGCGGCTGCCCATGATTACCAGGTCATAATCGCCCTCCTGAATTTCTTTCAATATGGCAGTAGCAGGATCTCCGCCCGTTAGAATAGATTTGATAACGATTCCCTGGCTTTTTAACTGGCCGGCATATTTATCGATTACTGCCTGGGCTTGATTTATTAACATCTTTTCCTTATTAGGCGCATGGAGCTTAGAATAGTCTACATTATGAAAATCCCATATAGTCATTATATAAATATCCCCTAGAATCCCATGCAAAGCCATTTGCTCCACTTTGTTGATGACCCGTTCCGATAAATCCGAGGCATTAACCGGCACCAAAACATTTCGAAATAATTTGTCTTCCATAAAATTACCCCCTATAAAATATTATCTCTCATCCACGGTCACATTTATGAATATCCTTTGTAAATAATTATAGCAAAATATTATAGTAATTCTTCCCCTCCTTTTATCAATAGACCTTTTTATAACTTCCACCTCATATATAAAGACTAAAACTCATACATCTTTACAATACCCTGAGCTGTCTTGCAGATCTCCTCTCGTAGTGCCAGCGGTTCCAGAACCTCGGCCTGGGATCCCCATTGCATAATCCAGCTCTGCATTTCTATAAGGCCGCAGACTTGGAATTCCATAATCACAGAACCGTCCTTGCCTTCCTTTACAAGCCGCTGACTGGGATGATAGCGTAGATTTTTCACCCTATGGGCAACGCGGCGGGAAAACTTGATCTTGACGACTTCAACCTCATCATTGCAGAAAACGCCCCAGCTGGACCCAATATGATCCTGGAGAGAAAATCTGGGGGGATAATCAAACTTCTCACTATCCCGAACCGTAAGACCGAGAATTTGATCCACCCGGAAAGTGCGTTTTTCTCTGCTCGTGGTCCGAGCAATGAGGTACCAGACATTTCGTTTACAAACCAGACCCAGCGGTTCCAGAATCCGATTGGAAACTCTTTCATCATTATTCATATAATTAATTCTAATCCTGAAAGACTCATCCACCGCGCGGATTAATTTACCCAGGATGTTTCCAAACTCCTGCGGCTTGGTCAGGGTGTCGCCCAGTACATAAATTCTCTCTTTTAGAATCCGGGTACGCTCCGGGAACCCTTTGAAAAAGGCCTTTTCGATCTCCTCCTTGGCCCCTAGAGTAGCTTCATTAAGAAGGGTATCCTGGTATAGGAGCATACTCACGTATACTGTAGCCGCACTTTCCGCTGTCAATTTGGGCAGATATTTATCCTGCAGACAATACTTTTTACTGCCTGTTTCCGGTCTTAGCAATCCAATCCCCAATTTCTCAAATTCATTTATATCCCGGTAAATCATGCGCTTCACAGCATCTAACCTGGGCATCCTTTCCCCACTGTCCTGGAGAAGTTTTAAATAAATGTCCTTTATGGCATTAAATGATAAACCACCATAGGGAGTAGCGTCGTGCAAACACATATACAGATATAGAAGCCGTTCTACCAGGCGGGGTCCATGCTTCTCCTGAGTCGGATTATGGCTGAGATATTCCTCCAGGTACGCCAAAGTCAACCTTTGGCCGCGGATGCTAATAGGAAATTCTCCGTTTACGCATATATCCGTATCATTGCCCAGCCCTAGTAACAGGCTGTACAAGCTGGCCTCCTTGCCAATCTTCAAGGCCTTCATCACTGCAGCTGGCGTCTTACCTGGATTTTTAATCAGGTAATTCCTCAACCTGATGGTGCTTTGTGCCATCGCTGAAGTACGGTTCCCTCTAACCACGTCAAATTACCTCCCCGCAATATTATACAACTGACTATTCAGTCTCGCTTGCCCCCGTATCTAAGCAGAAATGCCCAAAACAAAGAGACCGCTGCTTGCTGCAAGCACGGCCTCCCGGCATAAAAATTCGATTGATAGACACTGTCTGGATAAGCATTCCTCGCTATTGTCACTCATAGGCTCCCCTATAGTCTTGATATCCGGTATCATGCAGGCCATGATATCCCCTCCGCAAGCAATACTTCCAGCAAAGCCATTATATTCATATTTCGGCACAGGTATCAGAAATCCTCTTTTACCGCTTTCTGCTACGATTCTTGGCAGTCAGATAACTGCTATACTCAAGAAGCCTGAAGGGGCCCTCTAGAGGGCCCCTTCAGCTCAAGTATAGTAATAGTATCGACTTTTCCTGGCAGAACAATCCTTGGAAAAGTCACCGTTGTTGTAGTCTTTACAACTAGAATACGGACGGTGATGGGGCGGTGGATAAGGTTTGGGGGTTGGCCAAGGGCGCGGTGGCGGACCAGGTTTTGGATGCGGCGGACAGTAATCCGTTTCCTTGGGAAACCAGACAAAAAGCACCGCACATTTACTTATGGAACGTGGGCCACAACTCTGCGCGCACAAATATTCCAACAGAATATGGGGTTCATTGCCATGATCATGGTTTAAAAAACAATCTGAACGGATATTGATAAACTCGCAAAACGGCACCGTAAAATGGGCAGCGTGCACTGATTGGCTGGGTACATCTGCCACATATAGTATGGTTTGCTCTAACTGGCCCTTAATAACAACCTTTTTACCAGTAGGGCCAGGGCTTTTAATTACTTTCCATCCGCAGATTCGGGGACAGGCCCTTACATCTAAAATTTCTTCAATATCAGGCTTTTCACAGGGCAGGGTTAAAGTTTCCCGAATGCTGAACTGCTTGGAACGAAAAATATCTTTGTGTTCCGGAAAATAAGCTGGGTCACAATGGTATTCGGTGTTATAAAACATAATGTCCCTCCCTTCCTTAGGATATGCATAATCTGCCCGTCTACAGCTTTATGAGCAGAAGCAACTTACTTATTGAGCCTCTCTAGCCCTCAGGAAAATAGTAACGTTAGAGAAGACCTGACGTGGACTTAAAGCTTTCACAAACACGTCCTCTACACATATATCTACGCAGAATTCTCCTAGAGGATCTACATCTGCGGGCATTACAATGAAGGCCGAAAAGGGAATCTTATACTGAGCCGAATGAACCGATTGGCTCGCTACGGCCGCGGTATAGACGATTTTTTCAGAGATAACTCCCTCCAGGATCAGTTTCTTGCCGGTCAACCTGGTACCTTCC
>JBAYYO010000287.1:0-3377 GCA_041672985.1 Syntrophomonas sp.
TATCCGGGCTATAACAATGGTCCAAAAGGCCATCGAAGAATCAAGCCGGCGGACATCATAACCCAGACGAAGGTAAAGGTGCTGTAAAAAACCGGAATAGCCCAGTGACCTGCACATCCAGTAGGCCAGACAGGCACCGGTCAGTGCACCTAACCAGGAAAGAAGAACTCCCAGCTTAAAACCAAACAGTATTCCCCCGGCAGCGGCCAGGATTATATAAGGAAATACTGGCAAAATTGCCTGAAGCGCAAATAGAATAAAGGCGGCCAGAGGAGCAAAAATACCAAATTGATTAATATAGGAGGTCAAATCCTGTATATTACTAAAATCCATTACCATGCCTTTCTTCTAAATAAAATTATTCTTCCTGCAGCCATGGATTGTATTCTGCCAGGCTGGACCCGGGGGTTAGATCAAGAAAATAAGATTTATTAATTAAGGCGTAAATCATTAGAATAGGGGTACGGTCTGGGTATCCTGTTTAGAGGAATTTGTTTTTTATTTGGCTTTACTTTTTATTAGTTTATTCCAATCAGCCAGATTAGTATCCACTTATTAAAACCTGTTCAGTGGAAAAATAAAGTTTCTTCCAAATCTTATAGGGATCAAGCATGGTAAACTGAGGTTGGTCTTGCTCAAGTTTTTCTTCCATTAATACTCGCCTCCCTATTTAGTTTACCATAATGCTATCACTTTACTATAACTGACTCCACTATGAAACCGGCTGCTTTGAGGTCATTAACTATAGGTTTGGAATCTGCAGTACTTACAATTTACAACTATATTACCACACCTGCGCTAACATCCCATGCAATAAAGGGTATGTTCGTTAAGGCTGCTAAATATTGACTTCTAAAGTGCGGATTAAAGCTGCCGCTGCTTCAGCACGGGTCACTATCTGTGAGACTGCGAAGTCTTCACCGTCTTCTTTAATTATCTGCAGGCCCCAACTCAGGGCGGCATAACCTTTCAAATCGGGAAGCAAAGAGGACCCATCTCGAGTAGGAACCTGATAAATATCTGGCAGACAGGCAAGATATTCAAGATTCAAAGACCGCACCATCAGCTGCGCCAGGAGTCCTCTGCTTACAGGTAATTCGGCCGCCAGTTTTTCCTTAATCCATCCTAAAGCTTGAGCCTGTTCCAATATTTCTGCATCAGACAAGGCCTGTATTGTGGTGACTCCGTTGGTGCTTCCTAACATTGCTCGCAGGAGTGCGGCTAGATGCATTGGCTCATCAGGACGGAAGGAGTCGCCATATTCACCCATTAGACCGGCCTGACCCAGCAAGGCAATCTCTCTTTCAGCGAAATGTCCGGCTATATCATTGAAAACATAGGGCCTGACTTTTGGGACTACAGATTGCCCCCGGTCATTCAGCTTGGCACCGCTTTTAGCATCAAAAATGCGGAAATAAGGCTCAGAGGGAGGGATTAGAGGCTGGTAAACCAGGCGCATTTTCGATGCCCGCTCTTCACTTGAATAAAGGGCGATATAACTCAGGGTAAGTGGAGCAGACTGAAGATAAAGAGTGTTGGCTCGATCAATTCCCAGAACACCCTGAGAAGAGGGGAAGTCTCTGTCAATCCAATTTAGATTATAGGAAATTATTTGCTGACTGGCCCGATCTATACTGATTTCGGCTCCATTGCTCGGAAAGGTTATGCCATCAACCGTCCGCCTATAAGTAAAGTTCCAGGTAGTCTGGTATGAGGGTGGCATTTTACTGCTATTATCCCTGCCCAAAGACCTCTCATCCAACTTGAATTGGGCAAAACGCTCCCCTTGGGCCCGCCTCATGAAATTATCGGCCAGATTGCGGGCAGCCTCCTGGCTGATAGGCTCGGTTGGATCAGTGGGGGTGGGTAAATCCAGGTTGAAATTGAGCAGTTCTCCGGTGCGCGCATTCACCCGACCGTAGAGACTGAGGGGCAGGTTGGATGACGTTGGTGAGGCAGAAGCCCAATATAGATTCCATATACGCAGGCTGGGTTCATCCCAATTCTGGTTGAGGTTTACCGACCTTAACACCATATTGTCAGGTATCTCAACCCATGTATTTACCACATCAGCAGCCTGCTCCGGGCTTATCAAGTCCAAAGCCTGGGAGATCTCCTCTTCTTCCTGGGGGGTTAAAACCGACGGGACTGCGACCTGCATGGACTTATTTTGCATTTCGTCACTACCTCCTCTGGCCAACCACTGCCCAGAATCAGGTAATATCAGTTCTCCGGTCAATGCGTCTATCACTCCGTTGGAAGGATGATCCAGGCGGTAAACCAGCAGTGGGGCTTGCTGAGACTGGACGGACAATGGCCGCATACTGTAGGGCAGCATATACTGCAGCTGCAGAACTTCCTCATCTACAAAGAGCTGCCGAGCTGCGTCAGAGCTGATGATATTGGTGGGAGCGGGCAAAGATTGATTGGTCCAGGTAAGATTATATCTCAGCACCTCTCCGCTATGGGCATTTACCTCCACCGTGGCCCCATCGCTGATAACGGGAATACTGTCAGCAAACCGCCGCCAACTGATAGTATAAGTAGAGGGCCCATTGCTGGACAGAGAAATAGGTTGCGTATCGGGGAGAAGGACTAGAGATGAGGAGCGGGCTGGAAGCAGTCGCTTTAGAAGCCCGGTGCCAATTTCCTGTGCTTGGGCCTGCGATATCTCAGGTATACGGTGGTAGGGAGGGGTATCAGGTCTCCAGGAGTTCATGGCGACGATTTCACCGGTACTGGCATCTACCTGAGCGCTAAAATTCCCGCTATTATTAGCTGGGTCATTCCAGGTAAGAGACCAGCAAGAGCTGTCTTCGGAACGATTATAACCCGAAGTAAATTCGGTGTACTGGGCCGGTACCTCAAAATGTTGTTTAACCGTCTGAACGGCCTGTTCCAGCGTTATGGGTTCCTTATCGGCAGCCAGTGCCATAGTTGAGCATAGGATGGATAATACCAGGGAGAGAAAAAAACCGGTTAGCAAATTACGTCCATAGATATGCAAATGAATCACCTTCCTTTGTTAATTCAGTGTACAATAAAAATACGTTGTGGCAGGGAAAATACTTACATTATGTAATTCATTTCTTGTCTAAGACGGACCGGACGGCTATTAAAGGAATGATTGGTATACATTCAGTTGAGGTGATTAACGTGAAAAATAAATTTTCATCACTATTTGTGCCGCCAGCGGCAGCGGCAAAAGGGAGGTTAAAATGGGATTTAACCTGCTTGATTACAGCTTAATTATAGTTCTAGCATTAGGTGTTTCAATAGGCTATAGAAAAGGATTTATAGGTGCAGTAGGTGGAATTGTCACTACCCTGGTCAGTCTGGGAATTGCTTATTTGTATCGCAACGCGGCCGCAGATTAC
>JBAYYO010000288.1:0-3356 GCA_041672985.1 Syntrophomonas sp.
TATTTAGTGCATCTATTGCACTCTCATATTTTGTCTGATCACATGATAAGTCCACATCCTTTGGACCAGATGTGTTTTTTTCAAGTCCAAAATCTGCATTGGAATTTGATATTTTGTCATTTCCATAGGATTCTGCAATAGATCGGACTCCGGAAAGATATTCCTTGATCGTTTTGTCGCTTAATCCATCAGATTTCCAACTATCAACTACAGATTGAACATGCTTATCATTCACATTTGACCATTTTGAAACCCCATAACCGTTTTCTCTTAATTGAGAAACAAACCTTGTTGCTTCAGCTTTATGGTTATATTGTGTCTTGTATGATCCAGATATAGATGATATATTGATACCATTTTGCAAACTATCTTTTCCCATAATTACTCCTTGCGGAACTAATGCTTAAAAAAAGGTCAATGTGAGGTGACACTACATCATTTCAGACGCCCTTTGCAGGAAAAGTGTCCATGATCCGCGTAATCGACCGAGCATGGTGTCTTGGCCGGGGAGGTGATAATTAGGCAAAAAAAATACCCGTCAGTCGATAGGTATATTTTTTTAGGGGCCTCAGTTGCGAAGCAACGCCCTGTTGTAATTAAGTTTTTCAGCTAAATTCCGCTCCGTCTGTTTTTTGGCCTAGTCGGCCAAAAAACAGACGGAGCTCGCCGTCATCGAACTCACTGAAAAACCAAAAGGAAATGGTAATCGCGCCAAGGAATTACTTGGTGGATTTAAAAAAAATAGATAGTTGGGATCCCTCACGAGTTGCCCAGGGCGGGCTGGAGGGCTGAAAGAATAAGGGCGCAATAGTCGAGCCCATGGCCTTTTGGCCATAATGGAGTACAACAGCCTGGGGATTTCAAACAGGCTCGGGAATTACGGTACGTCTAGCTTTGCATCATCCAACGAGGATAAACTGGACTCGCAAAAAGCGAGTGAGTGCTAGGGAAATCCCTACATATGGTATGTATTCAATAAAAAATATCTGCCTAGAAAAATAATGTCAAGAGGCACGGAGGGATAAGACTATTTTTTTATCTCGATTTTAACGAAAGATATGTCTGATTGAGAGATGCTAATATTCATCGTCGGCATGTTGATGCTAATACTAAGAATAAAACTCGTAACTCAAAAAATAATTACTCATATTCATTTTTTCATGACTATTTCGTCTCCTTTATTTCGTTTTTTTAGTTAATCCTTCGTGCCTCATATTATTTATAATAATATAGAATTATTATTGATATGTAAATAAAGTATATTATTTTTCACCTGGCAAAAGGACATCAACCTTTTCTGCAGCCTTGACCTTGCCCAGACGGCCTAGTATTTTTTTAAAAGAAAAGCCCGGAAACACTATGGCCAGTGTTTCCGGGCATCGGTAAAAAACCTGAGCGATGGGCTCAAGGGTTCAAAATGGGATAGGGCTATTATTCAATAGTCACACTTATTGTCAATAAAAAAATATGTCCATATTTTTTTACTTTGAGTCCATCGCTCACAACTCCTTGATGGAGGTTGTGTATGAAGCAAAATTTATGTAATGGTCAAAAGTTTCCAAATTCAATAAGTATTGCGAGCCATAATGGAAACAGTTTACACATTAACATAGAAAAAATTATAGTTCATGAGTTATCTTTTATAAGCTGGATTACATCTTTTTTTAAAGCATTGTTGGTATATATAAAGATCAAACCTGAATAATACTTCGAGGGGGGGATGGGACATCCATTCCCCCCTCGAAAATTTTGATAGGCTAGACAGCAGGACATTCCATGCAAAAATTTTGATCATCAACCAGTTCTATCCTGATCGTCTTTCCCAAAATCTTTGCCGCCTTTTCCATCGTCTGTAAGGTCACTGAACCATTGGATGGGTCCAAGAGCCGACGAAGGGAAGTTCTGCTTGTCTGCATCTGTTCTGCCATGGCTCTCTTGCTCATACCTTGTTCTGCCATGAGCTGGTCAATCTGCCATGCTAAGACTCGCTTTGTAGCGGTCTTGCATACTTCGGAGTAAACTCCTTCTTCCAGCAAGAAATCATCGAAAGAACTTCCGACATATTTTTCATCAACGTTCATTGAATAACCTCCTTTTTCTCTTTCTTGCCAACTCCAAAGCTTCCTTTGGGGTCTTCTGGGACTTCTTGATGATCCCATGTAAGAGATACATCCTACCATCATCCACACAGAAAAATACCCTGGCAATCTTCTTCTCAAGATTGGTCCTTATCTCCCAAATTCCTCCATGGAGATTCCGGCATACAGGCATTCCTATGGGCCAACCAAATTCAGCCGTTTTAATATCATCCCCTATGGCCTTCTTTTCTTGCGGCAGAAGTCCGCGCAACCAATCTTTCACGGGTTCTGATCCGGAATCGCTCTGGAAAAAAACAGCTTGAATTGTCTTGCCTGTGCTCATTTATTAACCATGGTTCTTTTTTGGTCCATAGTCAATTTCTCTTTCCATTTTCCAAATTCTAATCGCTCGGCCTCAGTCCCCTCGATCCAGTAGGTCTCCCTAGCGGTTGAATGAGGAACAAGAGCATTCCCTACATCTAGCAGGAGCACAGGTCGATCTGGGGCAGCTCGGGGATGGTCAAATTCAAATTGCGCATAGTACTTTTTTCCGTTCATTTCGATTTTCATAACCTTCTCCAACCTTTCAGGTTCTGAATCTGGATTTGCTGGCCGTTCGCGAGAATTCGTCCCTGAGAATTCACAACAACAGTGCAATAATTTTTGTTTTCGTCTTCCCATTGACCTGCATATTTTTCGCGTAAATCTCGAATTTCAGGGCTCTCCGAAGGTTCCAGTCCGGACTTGACTGATTCGTTCTCTTCCCAATCCAAGCCCCAATCATCTTTCAATGCCTTAAGCAAAAATGTCCTGTAGCTTGATTTAGATTTTGCGTTTGCATATTTTATATTCCGGATAACATATTCTGCGCCATTCTCTACGGTGTGCTTTTGAATAACAGAACGTATTGTTTTTAGATTACGATATTTTTTAGGTATCAAATCGAATATGATACTAACATCTTTGGGGTTTGATTCCAGCTTTGACGCAACTTCAATACCAGTGTTATCCTCTACTTCCCATATATCGAAATGAATATGAGTAAATTTCCTTCCAGATTTAGCATATCCTTTGTATTCAAATCGAATCTCAGTGTTCTCTCTAAGATGCTTTATTGCGGGCTTTAGAACCCATTTTGAAAAATCTTTCCAATTAAGATATGAAGGAGCGTTGTTTTCATTTATTCCTAACATACCCTGAATAACATCAATTTTCTCTTCAAGATATACTCTTTTTTTATATGGAAATTTATTATAATGACTCTTTAGATTTTCATAC
>JBAYYO010000289.1:0-3334 GCA_041672985.1 Syntrophomonas sp.
ATTGATGATCAGCGTCAATTATAATTCCCGCCGAACGACAATTAAAATTCCCGAAATTTAAAGAATCAAAAAAATGGTAAAAGCATCCAAATTTTACTGAAGGAGTGATTTGGATGGTAACAAACCAACAAGTGAGGAGGTTGTTCAAGTTGATTCAATCTGAGAAGGATTTCGGGATCGCAGCAATGAAAGCAGGTATGGATGAGAAGACGGCTCGAAAGTACCGTGAAATTGGTAAATTACCAAGCGAGCTTCAACAGGAGCACGACTGGCGTACACGTAAAGATCCGTTTGAAGAGGCATGGGATAGTATCAAAGAAATGTTATCAATAAATCCGGGGTTGGAAGCCAAAACCATTTTTGAGGATATGCAGCGCAAACAGCCCGGCCGATTTGCCGATGGTCAATTAAGGACTCTGCAGCGACGGATCAAGCATTGGCGGGCCACAGAAGGTCCAGGCAAAGAAATATTCTTTGCACAAATACATAAACCAGGCGAACTATGCCAGTCTGACTTCACGCATATGGATAAGCTGGATGTCACCATAGGCGGCGTTCCCTTTGATCACATGATCTATCATTTTGTTTTAACCTTTTCTAACTGGGAAACCGGGAGCATATGTTTTTCTGAAAGTTTTGAAAGCCTGAGCCATGGCCTGCAAAATGCCTTATGGAACTTGGGCGGTGTTCCCCATCGTCACCGTACAGATTGTTTGGCGACGGCTGTTAACAAGGAGACCCATCCGGAAGAGTTCACCCGCAGGTATCAGGATCTTATGGACCATTACGGTCTGACACCTTGCAAAACGAACCCATCCAGTCCCAATGAAAATGGTGATGTGGAGCAGCGCAATTATCGATTTAAAAAGGCTGTTGACCAGTCCCTTCTGTTAAAAGGCCACCGGAATTTTAAAGACCGGGAGGAATATGAGTGTTTTCTGTCCAAACTGTTTTGCCAACTGAATGCCGGGCGAAAAGACCGCCTATCAAAAGAACTTGAAATTTTGCATCGGCTACCCAAAACCCGAATCGACTCATGTAAAAAATTGGATCTCAAAGTCGGTCCCGGCTGTACCATACGAGTTAATCACAACGTATACTCAGTGAACAGCAGGCTTATAGGAGAAAAAATACAGGTCCGCCTTTACATGGAATACCTGGAAATCTGGTACGGGCAAAAAAAGGTCGATACCTTGCCGCGGTTACGGGGGGAAGGGAAGTACAAAGTCAATTACCGGCATATCATTGACAGTTTGGTCAGAAAACCGGGGGCGTTTGAAAATTATCGATATCGTAATGACATGTTCCCCACCAGCCGTTTTCGGATCGCGTATGATTACTTAAAAGAGCGCTATACCGTTCAAAGCGCTGCGTCAAGATATCTGAAGATTCTATACCTTGCCGCAAAAGACAGTGAAGTGGCTGTAGACAATGCCTTGACGATTTTAATTAATGAAGGCCATGAGATCAGCAAAGATGCGGTCCAGCGGCTTATGAAATCTAATGCCCCTGTTGCCGGGCCGGATGATATCCATATCCCGGCCATTGATTTAAGCAGTTATGACCAACTTCTCAAAATGGTGGAGGCATGATGAGCGACAGAGACCAGATTGTAAACCATCTTAAAAGTCTGCACATGCCGACCATGCGCCGCAGCTATGAAGAAATGGCAGATCAGGCCCGGGCTGAGTCATGGGGGTATGAGCACTATCTTTTGCAGTTGCTGAATCTTGAATGTGAAGGGCGCTGGCAAAACCGGATAGCACGGAACCTGAGGGCATCCAGGCTGCCACCCTCGAAAACCTTTGAGAATTTTGATAAAAAGCGTCTTCCCATAAAGGTCGCTAATCATTTGAATGTACTGATCGACGGCTCTTTTTTAAATCAATCTGAAAACATTTTGGCCTTTGGAAATCCTGGAAGCGGGAAAACCCATCTGTTATGTGCCATTGGTCATGAATTGATTGCACAAGGAAAACAGGTCCTTTTCATCCCATGCAGCCATCTTGTCCAGGATCTGCTGATCGCCAAAAGGGAACTTGAGTTGACAAAAAAGCTCAAAAGTCTTTCCAGATTTGATGCCGTGATTATCGATGATATCGGATATGTCCAGCAAAGCCGGGAAGAGATGGAAGTTCTGTTCACCTTCCTGGCAGATCGGTATGAACAAGGCAGCCTGATGATCACCAGCAATCTTCCCTTTTCTAAATGGGAACAGATTTTTAAGGACCCTATGACAACTGCTGCGGCTATTGACAGGCTTGTTCACCACAGCATTATCTTCGAATTGAATGTTGAAAGCTATCGTATGGAGCAGGCCAAAAAGGAGGCAGAATCATGTTAGTGCATGAAATGAATACTCCGTATACCCGGGAAGAGATCGTAGAAATTGTCAAAATGATACGGCTACATTTATACAATAATGGGCTTCATTGTGGTGCCCGTGTTATCAGGGAGGACATGGAAGATGAGAATGTCCAGCCATTACCTTCTTTAAGCACTATTGGGCGTATCTTGTCACGCCATGGCTTAACACATGGCAGAACCGGATTTTATAACAATCCCGTTTAAAAATAGGCGGATAATAAATAGTCATTTTTTTTTATGCGAAAATCACCTGTATTTTTTGTAAAGCGTAATACATTTATCTATGGTTCTTTCATAGCAGAGCTTTCGGGTGTTTTTTAAAGGAGACTGTATGCGTGGCGGATATAGAGGAAAACCAAAACCCAAATTGCCGACACATCTAAAGCGGGTTCCTGTAAATGCACGAATCCAGCAGTGGATGCTTGATGAACTCAAAAGAAGAGGTGAGGTTGGGATAGTTTTGGAATATATACTGATTGAAGCGGGTTTTAAGTACCAACCAGAAAAATGAAGAAAGGCCCAATGCCTCCGGCGGCCCTACGGAGTATTTGTTTCGCGCTAGGGCGCGAGGATTTTACGCATTAAAGACAAAAACATGGGGGGGGAAGGACAGCATACAGTAAAGTGCATACTGCCCCCCATGTCTTCGTCACCAGTCACGGCGCTCGGGGTGCTTCCCAGCAGTTGCCCTATCCTCCGGGCTGGGGTGGGGGATATTATCAATGTTACAAAAAATAGCAAGGGAATAATGGAAAACAAATACAAAATAAACAGGTTATAAAGAATGGGGAACGGGAATTTTAATTGTCGTTGAGGGAAAAAAATAATTGTCGTTGATCAGTCTTTGTTGCAGGGGGAGCTGAAATTATGGAACAGGAAGGAATTTTCAATATCGGCAGACAAAACTATTCAGCACTGATGCAGATATTGACCCAAAATAATCTTTCCATCTGGAAACAGGCTGTTG
>JBAYYO010000290.1:0-3325 GCA_041672985.1 Syntrophomonas sp.
ATTGTCATCCTGAGGCAACGCCGAAGGATCTTAAAGATTCTTCGCTAACGCTCAGAATGACAGGTTGGATTTTTTCATTATGCAAAACCCTCAACTATCTGGTCTCAGGCTTTAAATCCAAGTTTTTCTGCAATCATTTCATAAGTGGGTACATGCACACCATACTGTCTGCCCAAAAGCACTACTTCAAAAATGAGACCGTTCATCTCTGAATTGTTACCCTCTTTTAAATCCCTCTGCATGGAAGTAGAAGCTGTGGGTGACAGATTGTCCAGAATCTCCAGATTGGTATCTACGATATCGACCGCAAAGTGTATGTCCATAGCCTGAGCCAGGGCATCAATCTCGCGCATCAAGGCAATAAATGTATCCCTTACTTTTCCTTTCTGCTGAGCTGCTCCAGCATTAATATCATAATATGCGCCGCAGGCAGCCATAGGAGACACATAGGAGAATTTCTGCAGTGCATCTCTCCTGATGTTATCCGATACAATACCTGTGATACCGCTGTCCTCCAGATCTGTAGCCACCTGTTCCAAAACAGGCCGATACTCCTCTGGTTTTCTCACCCCGTATACCACTCTAAATATATCTCCTTTTTGCAGGATGGTACCAGGCTCTTTAATCTCTGCAGCTACATAAATACATCCATCTGTCACCAATAAATCCGGCAGCAGTTCCTGCATCCTGCCCCCAGTGCCATAAACATTAAGTATAGGAATTACTACCGTATCTTTATGAGCCACTCTTTTAATAAAGGGAATAGTATCCTGCAGGGAATAGTCTTTCACGCAGTTGAATATTACATCCGGCTGTTCGTTGTAATGATCCATATCCCAAGCCTTCATAGGACAGACTGTATAATTTCCTTTATATGTAGTCTCCATTTTTAAGCCATTTTTTTGAATGGCCTCCAGATGCATTCCTTGGTCGATTAATGTAACATCTTTACCTGCCTCGGTCATGAATGCCCCGATACTTCCCCCGGTACCGCCGGCCCCGATTATTAAGTATTTCACTTTATTTCCTCCCGCTATTTACTGTAATTTTGCTTAGTATTGTAAGGAACATCCATAAAATTGCGATGAAGTCTATCTATTATATAGTTTAGTTACATCGAGTTCTTGCGGTTGTGGTGCATATCTGCATTTTAATTGGTGTTATTTAACCATCTGAAGGAGTTACACCGTCTCAATTTTGTTATTATAATTCGTATGTCTCAAAAAGCGTTATAATATTACGGTCAGTAATTTTGTTAGCCAGTAGTTGCTTAAATTTAACCGAATGCGTTTTTCCTTCCAATCGAAGTTTTTCTAATTCTTTAGAAATTTCGCTTTGCTTCCGTATCAAATCAACATAAATATTTTCGAACTTCGCCAATCTGTTAATAGCATCTCCCGAATACCCGTTTGCATCATGTTGAACTTTAGTATCATCTACAACATAAACATTTTTACTGTCCAATGCTCTTGTTAATCTATTCATATAATTCATTCCTTTTTATTTATCATCTTAGTGAACAAAAAATATATAATTTTGCGCTTTTTAAATACCCTTAAAGATGGGAGGCCATCGGTAAATCTTTGGGTAGATATGTACTATTGCTCTTCGTCACTAAATAGCGGCATCTGTTTAAAATCTGAGGCTCGATATATGGCTTTTTCCAAACTTTCATCATTTTCCAAAGCATACTCGTTCCGGACATGCTTTTCAAACTTCAGGTATTCATTACCCCCTATGGCAGCGGTCCGGACTTTGAGCATATAAATCAAGTCAAAGCAGTTCATAATCGAATTCTGCTTAAGGTCAGACAAACAGATCAGTTGGGTGCGGTGTCTTTTGGCTATTTCAAACATGGGTTGAAGCAGATGTTCCGATGAAATCGGGCCAAAAGGATTATCCATAATTAGTACTCGGGTATCGTTATCAGGATCCGCTCCCAGTGCTTCCATATTGCGCGCCCGGGTATATGACATCAGGGCGGATAGCAGAGAAAAGAACACCACGAATTTTTCCCCTCCGGAATTCTCCCGCACCGCATCCTCCCAGCTTTTTAGCCTGCTGTTTTGCATATTCATGTCAATTTTAAACACGCTGACCGGTATGTGAGCAGTTCCATGGTATATGTTCAGGAGTTCCCGGCTGGCCATTAAACGGGCTACCGCTTTGCGTATCTCGTCCTCCCGATTCTCCTGCCGGGCTTTTTCCCTAACTTTCGCAATACATTCTTCAATATATTCATTCACCCGCTGCTGGGCTGACTCGTGATTATCCAACTGTAAATCAATTTTCAACATTTGCACCGGCCGTGATCTGCCCGGGAGGCGCACTTTCGAATTCTCTGATATCAGCTGAATTTCTTCAAATATTCGCCGTCCCTGAAGATAGCTTTGCTGCACCATATCCTTTTTATTGCGTTCCAGATTGGCGAGCTGAGACTCATAAATAGCGATCAGCTCGGATAGCTTTTCCCCATGCTGGCTCATACGCTCAAAAAGATAGTAAAAGTCCTCATACTCTGTCTGGGCTTTATCCCAGAGTGGGTCTAGACCTTTAAATATACTATCCAGATTGAGATTCTTTTCCCGGTAATCTATTTTGCAGTTATTGTAATGGTATCTGATTTTATCGGCATTGATACGGTTTTGGTTTTCTAAATTACGGAACTCATCTTCCCAGCGCGAAGCCTGAACTCTTACATCCGCTTCGGGAACAAAGGAATGATCAGCTTCAACCCTGTTCAAATCAACGGCTTTGGCAATATCCTCCCTAGTTCTGCTGTAGATGGACAATTGCCGGGAAAGGCTTCGATTTGTATTATCAATTTCTTCGATGTGCTGGCGAAGCTTCACGCGTCTCCCATCAAAATCCCCTTTTATCTCCTGAGGAGACAGCGGAGCTTCAGCACCCAGTCTTTTCACCTCAGCCAGGGCAACTTGGACCCCGGTGGCGGTTGATGCCTCGGTACGGGATGCAGCCAATTTCTCCTGCTCTTTAATTTTAAGCACAGAATCCAGGCCTATGATTTGCTCTTGAATGGATTCATGGGCGGCCTCATCAAAAAGGGTTGAGGCGTAATCCTCTTCACTAAGACCCATTTTATCCAACTGCTTTTTGGTTTTCTTAAGCTGGGCAGTCAATTCCAGCTGTCGGTGCTCTAGCAGGCCGATTTCCTGGCTATACTCTTGCTTTATGGCGGCGAGCCTTTGTTCCAGTTCCTCGATGCTTCCTTCCACGTCTTCTGCTGGCGGCGCATCGTGATATAAGAGGTATTGCTGCTCAGACTGCTGCTTTTTGCTTTCCTGGGTGGTGATATGGTTTATCC
>JBAYYO010000291.1:0-3318 GCA_041672985.1 Syntrophomonas sp.
AGTAACGTTAGAGAAGACCTGACGTGGACTTAAAGCTTTCACAAACACGTCCTCTACACATATATCTACGCAGAATTCTCCTAGAGGATCTACATCCGCGGGCATTACAATGAAGGCCGAAAAGGGAATCTTATACTGAGCCGAATGAACCGATTGGCTCGCTACGGCCGCGGTATAAACGATTTTTTCGGAAATAACTCCCTCCAGGATCAGTTTCTTGCCGGTCAGCCTGGTACCTTCCCAATTATTAAGATCCGTGGTACGGCTGGGCGTATCTATGAGTCTCCGGGATATAATTTTTACATTAATAAAAACCTTTTCGATACTTTCTACATCTGGCTTGCTCGGGGGAATATTTAAAAGTTCATAAATGGCGATTTCGGTCCAATTTCTGTCCCGGGGATCAGCACTGGTATCAAAAGTTATAGAACCAGGATTACAGGGGGGAATGATCTCGATCGGGTGGTCGATCATGCATTGACAATTCACTATTCATACCTCCTCATACATAACAATTAAGACAAAGCCGTGGCCTTGATAAAGAGTGTGACGTTCTTAAATACCTGTCTGTCGGTACAACTGCTGATATAGATGTCTTCAATACAGCTTTCTATTTTATAGCGTGTATAAAGCGGGGTACCTGCCGGCAAGATCATAAAGGCTGAAAAAGGCACATCAAAGTGAGCGGAATGGACTGATTGCTCAGGATTGTCAGCAGTATAAACAATCTTTTGGCGCAGGATACCTTCTACCACCAGTTTTCTGCCAGTTGTAATCAGGTCTTCCTCATTTTCAATAGGAATCTCTTCATCTTGGATCACCAAAACGGGTGTTTTTACTACTCGCTGGGCAATAATCTCCAGGGCTGCGCTGACGCTGTGCAATTGTTCGATGTCGGGCTTTTGGATAGGAATTAACAGTACCTCGGGAACAAATATCTGGGTCCAGATATTTTCCCTTACGCCCAGCATATTCTCTATTTTTTCTACTGGACATTCGCCTCTGATCATGATAGGCAGGTCGCATCCGCATATTTGGCTGACCCTTTTTTCAAGCGGTTGGCCGCTAGAAGAGCATGCGTTAAAACTGGAATCTTGATTATTACAGGAACAATTCATTATTCTACCTCCTTTATAAACAGTTGCTTACAGGCCCTAAGGGAATTGCTTGCAGCAGAAGAGTTACATTTTTGAATATCTGTCGGGGACAGACTTCCTTTATAAACACATCCTCAATACAGGGTAAAACCTTGAATTCCAGGCCGAGCGGATCAGCGTTTCCTTCAGAAGGTATCTGACTGGGCAGAACAATATAGGCCGAAAACGGGACTGCAAAATGGGCCGTATGCATAGGCTGCGAACCATCGGCAACCACAGCAGTATAAGAAATAGCCTGGGTTACTCCACCCTCAACAATGAGCTTTCTTCCCCAAAGCAGTTTGCCTTCCAGGTTTTCCCCGATTGAAGTGGGTGTAATTATCACTCGAGTCCTGTATATTTCCACTCCTACTGATACCGCATTAATCTGTTCGATATCCGGTTTTAACTCAGGGACCAGTAAGTTTTCCGGAACAGATATCTGGGTCCAGTAAGGATAGCTCTCTAAATCGAATGAATCTGTATCACATAAGCCTACGACTTCAATCAGTTCATTGTTTATACAGGTATTAAACATGTTCATCCTCCTTTGTATATTTCATTAGAATCAAGAAAAGGAAACATCATCAATATACCAGAAGCCTCCTTCGGTACCAGGGTCTGTAGATGGACTGTTTACCTCTTCAGCGATAAATACTATTGTCGCCTGGGTTGGACCGGGCAAAGCAGTATCTGTACAATTTGGCAAGAGATAATAGGATTCAAAGTCATAGTCAATAATTTTTACGGGATGGTCATCGGGATCAAGAACTGTTACCTGGTCTTGAACACCAGGAGGAATCTCCAGGATCAGATCAGCCGTATAGGGATCAAATTGCGGGGAACAGATATACGAACTGACATCGCCGTAAAAGACCAGCGCCAGAGTACGAAGACTCCAGGGTTCATTGACCGCTGTACCATTTTTTTGGTCATACCTAGCACCCCAAAAATGAAGCTGGTGGCAAGGACAGTCCGGGTCCAGGGTTACTACCTGTGCCAGGCAGGCACTTTGCCAGGCACCATCTTTTAATATAGGCTGCAGACGGGCCGAATACTCTCCGCTATGAGAAATATACTTGAACGGTTTTGGCTCATCACCTGCAATATCGTCCCGAGACGAACTTCTTACCACTTCAGGATTATAATCCCAACCCTCGGCAAATGGGTGACAAATAACACACTCAAAACCCGGATTCATTATATGGTTGCATATACAGCAAGTCTTGCCCGGATCTCCCTTATCTCCTTTAGGACCGGGTGCCCCATCTTTACCTGGACTCCCATCCTGGCCGTCTGCTCCCGGTTCACCAGGAGGGCCGGGAATCGGAGTGGAACAGCAGCACTGTCCTGGAGGGCCTGGCGGCCCCTGTGGTCCGGCCGGACCCTGATCACCTTTTTCCCCCTTGGCACCAGGATATCCCATATCGCCCTTTGGTCCCTGAGGACCTGCTGGTCCGGGATAACCCTGGGGACCCGGGTATCCTGGAGATCCCGGAAAACCTGGAGATCCCCCATCTCCCTTTGGTCCCTGGGGACCTGTAGGTCCAGGATAACCCGGCGGACCGGGTGGACCAGCACAGCCTGCATCTCCTTTTTGACCGGGATATCCTAAAGGCCCGGGATGCCCCTGGGGTCCCTGAGGACCA
The DNA here is from genome assembly GCA_041672985.1 of Syntrophomonas sp. Taxonomy (GTDB): domain Bacteria; phylum Bacillota; class Syntrophomonadia; order Syntrophomonadales; family Syntrophomonadaceae; genus PHAA01. The sequence goes on from JBAYYO010000291.1 coordinate 2,786, forward strand.
GGATAGCCCGGATCACCCTTTTGTCCTGGAGTAATACAGGGTGTATTTAGTCCTGCGTAAACGCCGGAATAGGAATAGGGAGCATCACGCCGCTGTTTATGCTGATCAAATTGGTGCTCGCCTATTTGACTGCTAATACTCTTATACATCTATTTACCTCCTTTCTTATGTACTATATTGATCAGGGAGGTATTCCGTTACATATTTATCCAAGAATGCGAAAAAACGAACAAGCAAAAAAGGCTAATAGCTACGCTAATTCGGAAGACCCGTTCAATCACGGACTTCCCGATTGCCTTGCTCTCAACTTTTTTGCTCGTTCGTTTTGCTAATGTATCAACTCGCTGGCAGTTATGTTAGTACATGCAGATTATTTACCCGATAGGCAATCCACCAGCATAAATTAAGTCTAACAACCTCACTATCCCACTATAACGAAGGGTAGCTTTTAGCGCTTTCTCCGCCGGTTTTTGGAGGTCAGGTAACTGCTATACTGCATATTTTTCCTCATCTTGCGGTCATAAGTCATGCCA
>JBAYYO010000292.1:0-3316 GCA_041672985.1 Syntrophomonas sp.
CCGGCACTGATCGCCACCAATTCGATCGTAGTCAATATTCCTACCTCCTGTTTGTATAATTTGCTGATGGAGGGAAGGCTGTTGCTCAAAGTTGTCAACAACCCCGTCAGACTGTGTGACAACCCCAAAGTCCCATAATTAAAATTTAAGATCAGTCTCTGATTTTTCTCTTAGGTGGATCATATTGTTATTATTGAATGGTTTAATTGGCTGGCTTAGCTCTATGCTGGTGCCAGCTTTTTTACTATTTCCTTAACTCCCAGAATATTTATCACTCTTCGCAAATTGTAAGCCAAGAAATGCATAAGATTTTCTGTTCGCACCGATTCTAATCCTCTGGTTAGGAAATTATTGAAACCCCAGATACTCTTTACGGTTCCAAAGGGATGTTCGACCAGCATCTGTCTTTGCACATAAAGTTCCTTGTTTGCCGTTGTTCGTCTATCCACATTATCTAGAAAATCCTGGTTTATGTTTCTTGAGATAAGCCTTCCCTTCTGGCTCCGAGTGCATTTTTCCTTAAGTTCGCAGCTGCGGCAGGCTCTAAAATTCTTGTAATCTTGATACTCAACGTCTCGCATTTTTCTTATTCGACTGGGATAAAGCATTTGTCCAGCCGGGCATCTGTAGATGTTTTGTTCTTTATCATACTGAAAATGTTCCTGATTAAACCCCTCATCCGGTGCCTTAGTACTTTGTTTCGGCTTAGCCACATAAGTCTCGATATGATTGTCAGCGCATTTCATTAAATCGTTAGTTGAGTAATAACCTTTATCGGCTAGAGCCTTGATTTCTTCTGCTTCCAATACTTCCTGGGATTTTGTAACCATCTTGCTTAGTTGCCCATGATCTGTAGGATTGTTTATGACTTCTGTATCTACTATCAATTTGTGTTTCTGATCTACAACTGTTTGCACATTGTAACTGACATCCAATCCATTGTTGTTAGCTTTCATAAGGCGCGCATCGGCATCGGTGGTGGACACTTCCGTTGCTCCTGTCGCTTTCATTGTTGCCTGCATGGCAGTATATTTGACCTTACGCTGCTCAAGCTCTTCAATTCGTTTTTGAATCTCTTCACGGCTGGGAACGTGAATATCAACCTCGTCCTGGTCATTTGTGTCTAGTTCCTGTAGATAGGTATTTACCTTTTCGTCTATATATTTTAAATGTCTCTGTATTTTATTTTCATTGAAGTTGTTGCGTTTCGAGTTGCTGGCCCGGAATTTGGATCCGTCAACCGCCACTACTTGCCTGCCATATAGTTCCCATTCTTTGCATAACAAACTGAAGCTTTTAAATACGTTTTTTATGGCTTTTTTATTATCCTTACGAAAATCGGCTATGGTCTTAAAGTCTGGCTTTAACTTCCGAAGCAGCCATATCAGTTCCAGGTTTCTACCAGCTTCTGTTTCTAGTCTCCGAGAGGAACGAACCCGGTTCATATATCCATAAATGTACAGTTTCAAAAGATCCCGGGGATTGTAGGCTGGGCGACCAGTTACGTTAGGGTCTGTTCTTAAGAAGCCCAGTTCCAGCATATTGAGTGAGTTAACAAATACTTCAATAACCCGCACCGGATTTTCTTCACTTATATATTCATCAATCGCTTCAGGAAATAGGGTGATTTGCTGCCGATTCTCGCCTTGTATGTAGGCCATTTTCTCCACCTCGCTATCACCCTATTTATTCTATTTTGCTTTTTAGTTTTCCTTTTTCTGTTTGAGACTTTTTCACACAGTCTGCCGTCCCCCTGACACCCCCCAATTGCTTTTCTATAGATTACCCCAATCACATTTTCTTCTCAATGATTTCTCGAATATTCCTCGATTCACCCAAGCTACGTGAGCAATCGAAAAGATAGCTTCGATGTGTGTCAACAACCCCGTCCCCTTGACAGCCCTTACTTTATGAAGTACCTGCCGCTGCAAAGAGGGTTGAGTCAAAATACGATCTCCTCTTACAGTTGCTCTCTGATGTTGTTCTTCCAGTCTTGTAAAAGCGAGAAGGGAATCACATATGAGAAACTGACGCTGGACAGAATAGACAAGCACCTGATTGAAAACTTTTTACTCTAGTTAGAAATGAAGCGGAACAATTGCGCCGCATCGAGAAACCAACGCCTGTCCGCACTCAAATCGCTATTCCAGTACATACAGTCTGAATCTGTTATCTACACCGTCCTATGCCGCGACATTATGTCCATACCCGAAAAGAAAACGCCGACAGCTCCTCCTAAATACCTGACTGTAGAGGAGATGGAAGTGATGTTCTCCATGCCCAATATTCAAACTAGGCATGGAAGAAGAGATCTTGTGCTTTTATTGCTTCTATATGGTACAGCCGCACGTGCCGGCGAATTGGTTGAACTCAAAGCTGGAGATGTTTCCTTTGGAAAAACGCCAACCGTCAAGCTGTTTGGGAAAGGAAGCAAAACAAGAGTCGTTCCGATTACCTCTAAAACCGCGGATATGCTGCAGGGGTATATAAAGGAAAACCAAATCAATAGGATGAACCAATTCCTCTTTGAAAACCGCAGCCATGACAAATTGACTACCGTTGGAGTCGCATATATCCTCAAGAAGTACGTTGAAATGGGAAAGCAACTGCATCCAGACATGTTCCGCATGACTATTTCGCCGCACCTACTGCGCAGTACCAAGGCCAGCCACTTGATTCAGGGCGGGGCTAATATTTATTACATCCGTGATTTCCTTGGACATTCGTCTGTTGTAACAACCGAGCGATATGCCAAGAATAACCCAGAGGTTGTGAGAAATGCCATAAGCAAAGCGTCATCTGACCTGGTTGGGGATACGGAGTACTACAGTGACAGTGAAAAATCTGCTATGTTTGAATTCTTAAAGTCTCTGCAATGAAGGAATAGTTTATCTAAAGTTGAGTGTGTAACTTTGCTTTAATGGTAGGGTAAATGCGCCCAACTTTAGATAATGTTGAACTTTAGATAATATCGCTTAGTTCTCCCAAGGGGTGAAACTGAAAAGGGACACCATAGTGGCATCCCAGTTCACCCCTCGGTCGAATCCTGTCAGACGCTCGGGTTGCTCCTCAGCATTGCCCTATCCTTCTGATAGGTAAGACTCATGTATAGTTTGCCATTTATTGGGCAAACTATGCTCGGCAATAAAATAAAGGGGAAATCCATTTACACAAAGTTATACACATACCCATTTTAGAAGCTTTACAAATACCCAAGTAGCTCATTCATAAATTCCTGCTCCACCTTAACAAGCTTCTTTGCTAAATCCATACTTTCTTTAGATGCGGTCTTATATTTATTGATATACTCACTAAC
>JBAYYO010000293.1:0-3300 GCA_041672985.1 Syntrophomonas sp.
AAGCCCTACAAATCCATATACAACTGAAGGTATACCAGCCAAAAGTTCAACCATACTCCCCAATATTTTAGCAACTCTCGGCGGGGCTATCTCAGCCATAAAAATGGCGGTTATGATCCCCAAAGGCACAGCCCATACCATAGCAATAAAAGTTACCGCCAATGAACCAACAAACATGGTCCATATTCCATAGCTTCCTTTACCTGGCATCCAGTTAGAATTAAACAAGAAATCTACTATACCAATCTTAAGCAGAAGTGGCATTCCTTTAGCAAAAATAAAAATAGTTATAAGGATAATAACGAGTATGAATATAGCAGCGCAAAGCATTAGAATATTCTCCATTATATTCTCGCTCCGGCGTCGGTTCCGATTATTCTTATCTTTATTCATTCTCTTTTCACGTCCCCAACCTATTAAGAAATATCGTGGTTAAGTCATCTGTGACCGGTCCCAACAATGTTCCCCAAGACAATAACAACTTTCTGTTAAACTCATAGAGTATATTGGTTAACTTTGTGTTTTGGTTTTGTTAAGGTAATATAGATCTTTGTCTGCTGCTAAAGACCCGCTCGTTGGTTAGAAGCGAGTCAGATAGTTATACCTAACGGATAGTTGGCTATTTTATTATACTTATGGCTCCCTCATCAGTTATAATTTTCTGTCCTTCAGCACTTAAGACGAAATCTATGAAAGCCTTGGCCAGACCAGCAGGTGCTTCTTTGGTTACATACACAAACGGTCTTTGCAACTTGTAGGTTCCTGCCTTAACGTTGGCATCCGTTGCGGCCGCTCCATCAATTTCCAATGCCTTGACAGATTCGTTTAAGCTCGCCAATGATACATAGCCGATAGCATTTTTATCACCAACAACTGTGGTTCTTACCGCACCAGTAGCATTTTGAATAATTGCGGTCTTGAGGATGTCCTTCTTATCCATTACCAGGGAGGTGAAGGCTTCTCTGGTACCGGAGCCTTCTTCTCTGGAAACTACAGTTATGAGAGCATCCGGGCCGCCTACTTCTTTCCAATTTTTAATATTGCCTAAATAAATGTTCCGAATATCTTCCGTTTTTAAATTTTCGACCGTATTGGCAGGGTGAACGACAATAGCTATACCATCAAGAGCAATAGTCGTATCTACCAAATTGCCTTTAGTTTTCTCCTCGTCTTTAACTGCCCGGGATGATGAGCCTATTGCGGCCGCGCCCGATGTGGCTGCTTCAATGCCCTGGCTGGAACCTCCGCCCTGAACATTAACCTGTACGTTTTTATTCTTTTCCATAAATTTCTCTGCCAGCACATCGCTAAAAGGCTGCACGGAGGTAGAACCGGCAATCGTCAGGGTGCCCGAAAGCCCGTTCGCACTGTCATTAGTGGCCGTTTGTTTACCACATCCAGATACCATGGCTGCTCCCAGCAGTAGCAGACCTAACAATAGAAACCCGGTGATCTTTTGGCTTTTTCTTGATTTCATTCTCCTAATTCCTCCTTTAATTATTTTTCCATTAGATATCCATAGAGTACCATTAGTATGTAAATCCTAAATATAGCGCATTTAAAATAAAACTGTAGGCCATGTAAATTTAATGTAAAAATTAGAGAGCAAAAAGGATGCCCTTATTCCTCCACTGGCGTGAAGTGTAAACGCATCCTTTATAGTTCTCTTATATAGTTCCCTTAATTGCCGGCTATTTGGGCAGGGAGAAGGAAAATAATGAACCCCGCCCTTCGGTACTCTCAACCGTAACCTGCCCGTTCAATTTATCCAAAGCATGTTTTACAATAGAAAGACCCAGGCCAGTCCCACCGGTTTTCCTGGACCTGGCCTTGTCCACCCGATAAAATCTTTCAAAAACCCGGGGAATATCCTGGGGGGGAATGCCGACGCCGTTGTCCTTTACACTAACCTTGATACGGTCGTTCAATTCTTCCAGCTCGACTTCTATTTGGCCTCCGTCTGGACTGTACTTAATCGCATTATCTAAAAGGTTCATCATTATCTGGTCTATGAGATGCGGATCACTATTAATCTCTACATTGTTTACATTCTCATGATAGGCAATATCAATATTTCTCCGCCCGCTCATCGTTTTCATCCTGCCCACACTTTCGCGTAGTTTTTGATTGATGTTGATCCTCTGGATATTGGCACTGCTTTCATCCGATTCTAATTTGGAAAGTTCCAACAGATCATTGATTAAAATAGATAAACGCTGGGCTTCATCATATATGATACGAGAAAATTCTTTTAGATTGTCGGGGTTTTTTCCCCCTTCCTCCAGAAGGGTCTCGGCAAAACCACTTATACTGGTGATCGGAGTCCTCAGCTCATGAGATACATTGGCGACAAAATCCTTGCGAACCTTTTCCAGGCGTTTGAGCTCGGTTATATCATTCACGACCAATAGAATGTCATCTGAACTGCCAGTTTGATTCTTGATGGGTACAACCGTAGCTTCGATTATTCTTGCCCCCAGTGTGTGCAGTATAATGCTGCGTTTCACAGCTTGCCTGCTTTCTCTGGCCTCATCTATCATTTCCAGGAGCTCGTAAGCATTAATCATTTCGGCATGGTTACGACCGATGAAGTTATCTCTGAGATTGAGCAGAGAAACAGCCGCCGGGTTGGCATAGGTCACGGTGCCCTCCATCCCGATCATCATGATTCCATTTACAGTATTATTTAATAACGCCTCCAGACGATTTTTCACTGCGCCAATTTCGGCCATGTTTTGTTCAATGTGTTGGCCCATTTCATTAAAAGCCAGAGCTAGTTCACCCATTTCATCCTCTGAATGATAAGATGTGCGCCTCTTCAAATTGCCCCTGGCCATATCCTTAACTGCCTCCGTAATATCACGGAGGGGACGGGAGAGGTACTGAGCTAAAATATAAGTTAACAGGAAAGCTAATATGATACAGCCAAGAACGGTCATAAGTACTACCGACAAGATATGCTTATATATGATCTGCAGTTCTGCGAGAGGCATCGCCATTCTTACCGCACCCTTGGTCTTCCCATCATCGAAAGGAACCGCGACATAAAGCATATCTGTATTGACCGTATCACTATAACGCATCTCCACCCCTATTTGTCCATGCAATGCGGCATACACTTCCGGCCTGTTACTATGTATATCCATTTTTTCAAATTGTGCAGAAGAGTCTCCCCATACAAGACCTTCGGCATCAATAATGGTAACTCTGGAATCGCTATCCTGGGCCGCTATATTACAAATATCCTGATAAGAGCGAGTAACATTATCAACCCCGGTGCGGTATTTAGTCATATCAGCC
>JBAYYO010000294.1:0-3291 GCA_041672985.1 Syntrophomonas sp.
ATAATACTGAACGCTGACAACGCAAGTTTATAGCCCTGGGATGTTCAGCCCTCCGGTTATCTTGGACATCTCGGTCGCTACCAGGTCCTGGGATTGTTTGATGGCATCGTTAATGGCTGTCATGATTAAATCCTGGAGCATCTCCACATCGTCCGGATCGACTACTTCTGGTTTAATGTTTACTTCGAGGATTTGCTGTTTGCCGTTGACCTTGGCTGTAACTGCTCCGCCCCCTGCGGAACCCTCTATGACCTGTTCCAGCAGCTCGGCCTGTTTTTTAGCCATTTCCTCTTGCAGTTTCTTGGCCTGTTTCATCATCTGATTCATGTTGGATCCACCCATGGGGTTAAATTTCATTCTTTATCCTCCTCGTATAATTATTTTGGCAAGCATCTATTATTTAATTTCCAGTTATAAACTTTAGCAATTAAAATAAATCCACTAATCTTTAATATCTATGATGTCTTCTCCAAAGTACTCAATCGCTTTTTTGACAATAATATCATTGTACTGGTTATCATCTAAAAAGATAAACTGCACTTCCATATCTCGATCGAAGATTTCTTTGATAACCACATCCAGTATTTCCCGGTTTCCCTTTTCCTCCATTCTTTCCTTATGGAACTTGTATCCTTTGCGGAAACCGATGAACATGGTATCTCCTTTGGTGCCCAGCAATTTACCCTGCGATAAAAGGGCGTGGGTGGGTATTTTCTTTTCCCTTACTCCAGCCAACATACGGTTCCACAATACTTCCCGCGCTTCATTTCTATCGCTTTGGTCAGCTCGGGCTGGTTTTTCATTTTTATCGCGCTGGGTTTTGGGAGCTGCAGCTCTGTGTGCAGGGCTCTCCGTTTTGGTCTCTGGTTTGCTGATTAGGGCCGCCAGTTCCAAAAAGGCCATCTCCAGAAGAAATTTATGGTTCTCGCTGAATCTAAGTTTCTCCCCGGTATCCATTATCATGCGTAAAGCCTGCAGGATGTAGTTTCTGTCTAGTTTAAGGGACTGGTTTTTTAGATATGCACTGCTTTGCTCGCCTGCCATTACTAATTCAGCTTGTTCGCCCACTACTTTGTATAGGAGTAAGTCCCGGAGATAGAGGGCGGTTTCCCGGGCTAGCTGCCCGGCCTCTTTGCCCTGGTTCAGGGCCGTACCCAACATGTCCACTATGGCCGCAGCATCTTGCTCTATAACCGCATCCAGGAGTTGGGCCACGAACAGATCATCTACTAATCCCAATACCTCCAGTACATCCTCCCGCCCGATGCGGCTGTCTTTGTATGAATATAGTTGATCCAGCATCCCCAGGGCATCACGCATCCCCCCATTAGCTCGGCGGGATATCAGGGCTATGGCTTCTTCATCACAATCAATTCCATTGCTGGCGGCTACATCTTGTAAAGGTTTATTTATCTGGGGCAGGGTCAGGCGGCGAAAATTATACTTCTGGCACCGGGACAGTATGGTGCTGGGAATTTTGTGCAGCTCCGTTGTGGCCAGTATGAAAATAACTGATTCCGGAGGCTCTTCCAGGGTCTTCAACAACGCATTGAACGCCTCGGTGGTCAACATATGTACTTCGTCTATGATATAAACTTTTTTCTTGCCCTGAGCCGGCAGTATCCGCACCTTTTCCCGCAAATCACGGATTTCATCTATCCCTCGGTTCGAGGCTGCATCTATCTCAATAACATCCATAAAGTTGCCATTGTTGATATCCCGGCAGGAGGTACAGGTATTGCAAGGCTCCCCGTCCTGTTGATTTTCACAGTTTACGGCTTTGGCAAGTATTTTGGCCAAACTGGTCTTGCCTGTTCCCCTCGGCCCGGAGAAAAGATAAGCATGGGTTAAACGATTTTCACGCACCGAATTCCTCAGAGCAGTAACGGTCTGCTCCTGACCCACTACTTCTTCAAACTTCCGGGGTCTCCATACCCTATATAACGCTAAATATGCCACCCAACTTACCCCCTGCTATCATCAAACTAGTACGCTCGACTTTATGATAATACTTATTTCTTCTATTATATCGTTTTCCCTCCCTGAGGACCCGTAAAGAAATATATAAAAAATACAGGTTTGCCACCTGCTCTTTTATAATCTATAATGCCGTGCACCTGGCCTCGAATATATCTTACAGGCGATGCTCGAACAGTTGACTCCGTCCAGGCTGCCCTCCGTCACACGGAATGAACCTTTTAGTGCTGCTTCCTTCCGGACCTGACACGGTTCAAGGTGTCCCGTTGCACAGGACCCAAACATCTTCGCCACTTATTCAAGCCGGGCCCTACAAGGATATGCCCTCAGCTCAGGAATTCGATCCTGCTGTAGCGGGTTGCAGGTTACAGGGCACCGCTAATTCCCCATCTAGCACGGCAAATTTTATTTTTATTTCGCCCACTTATTGTACCTGCTTTTTGCATTGATTGCAAGGGGCTTAATTTGGCTGTAGTATGACATAATGCTGCTATTGCCACCTATTTGCATAACGTTGCCGGCCGTTTTCACTGCCACGTTATTTAAGGAGTTATCTGTGGGGTTTATTGATGTGAACCTCTTTCGCTTCCAACCCGGAAGTGCTTTCAAATATCCGATGCGGCGGATTCCAGCCGCCACCCCAGCAGCTTGTTCATCACGGCAATCTTTTCACTGCTTGCATAATGTCCAATCATAACAGCTACTGCTTCATTGCGATTACTCACCTTAAGCTTTTTGAAAATGTTATGCAAATGGGTTTTTACTGTAGATTCCGAAATGCATAAAGAGTCAGCAATTTCCTGGTTGGAGTAACTCTTGCCTAGAAAGGATAATACTTCGTGTTCCCTGGACGAAAGGATGCTTATCTCTGCATAGCCTTTTTCCCTGTTGCTATTAAAAGATCGAGGGTTTATGCGCGGCAGGCACATTATTCCGGCCAGAGCAATCAGTTCTACTGCGTTGACAATCTGCCTTGGAAACAAACGCAGTGGTAAAAACCCACAAATCCCGCTATTAATAACATCGAATATATTGAATATGTTTGGGTCCCGGGCAATTATAATTGGATGAATAAACGGACATTCTCTTTTTAAATTTATAACTGACGGCAAAATATTCACGTCGTCAACCTTTATTAGCACTATATCAGGTTGTACTTCCAATGCAACGCCTGTTAAATCCCGTAAATCAATAGTGGCCACAACCCTGAAGCTATTACTTTCCTCTTCAAAAGCGGTAGCCAACCTCTGGCTATATGCAGCACAGTCACAGCATAATAAAACCTTAATTTGATTCATACCTGGGCTTCATCCT
>JBAYYO010000295.1:0-3280 GCA_041672985.1 Syntrophomonas sp.
TATAATACGAATATGGATGAGCTGGCCCGGCAAGCCGGCGTCAGTAAAAGAACGATTTATCGTTACTTTCGAAGCAAAGAAGAAATAATCGAGGCCAGCCTGGATGTATTCATGGCTCAAATGGCCCTGGAAGTTGAAAAAATACTGGAACAGGAAGAACCCGCCCCGGAAATGATAGCTGCCATAATGAAACAGTTATTTACCCGAGGTCAGTTCATCATTAACCCGGCCGGGCTGAATGACCTGCGCGTTCATTACCCCCAACTCTGGAAAAAAATTGACGACTTCCGCCTGGAAAGAGCCCGGGTTGCGATCACCAGATATATGCAACAGAGTAAAAACCCTGCTTTACGGGAGATTGATCCCCGCATTGTTACGGCCATCACCCTGGCTTCCATCCAGGCGGTTATAAACCCGGATTTTATTCTCGAAAACGGCCTTACCTTTGAAAGTGCTGCTACCCAGTTAAGCAAATTCCTCGTGGCTAGTTTTTCTTAAAAGCAAATCCAGCCCAGCGGGTGTTATCCAGCACCTCCCTTTTATCCCTTACACCAGACGCCGGATAATATCATCTTGATCCCCATAAATGAAATCAATAATGGGGATTTGAATCATGGTGTAGGCGCCTGGCTTTTGCTTCAAGCTGGCTCGGGCCGCAGCCACCATAATCTGAGCAGTCAAGGCCGGGTTGTTTATTTTCATAGCATAGCTCAGTAATTGGTTATGGGTTAATCCCGAAACGCCTTTACGCTCCATGTTAACCCCATGGCCCACATCCAATAACATATCCACATCTGACACCTGGCTCACAATGGTTTCGTCCTTGGCGAAGTAGGGGTCTTTTTTTATGGCAGCTGCAACTTCATTAAAATCTGTCCCAGGCTGCAGTTGAACATAAACCATACGGCGATGGATACTGGTGCCTAAAGGTATAGTCATGGAAAGAGCATTCTCCACCCCGGGAATTGCCTTGGCGGCCACAGTATGGCCCATACTCATGCCAGGCCCAAAGTTGGTATAGGTTACACCGCGCGGCAGCATGAATTCAAACATACAACGAACCATGGAATCTGTACCTGGATCCCATCCGGCTGAATTTACTGCCACTGAGTTGTTTTTACTGGCAACTGGGTCCAGTTTGATACGTAAATCAGCCAGCTGACCATGAATATCATAGCTATCGACGGTATTAATACCACCGGCCAGTAGTTGGACGGCTGTTTCCGGTACTGCGCGGGTAGGAATACATAACAGGGCAACATCTACCTCTGACAATTCCTCAACTGTTTCGACCAAATTATAATTTCGAGCTGCTGCCAGGGATGCACTCTTCAGTGCCGCAATGGGTTGAACGATTCCAACCAGTTGCATGTCTGGTGAAGCCTGCACGGCCTCAACTGCATACTGCCCAATATTTCCATAACCAAAAATTGCTATTTTGATTTTCTTCGGCATACATCCACTTCCTATCAAATTTCTATATCTTTCTATAGGATATAGAAGGCTGGCTCAGGTATCAAGTGGGAATACAGTATACTTTTTTTACGCGCTTGAGAAAATATGTAACGAAATACCTCCCGGATCAATATAGCAAAGAAAAAGGGCGGTAAATAGATATATAAGAGTATTGGCAGTCAAATAGGCGAGCACCAATTTGTGGAGGGTATACCCTTTGAAAAAAGGCAGTTTTAATTTTGAATGCGGTGATACACTATTAATGTACACCGATGGAGTAACTGAGGCTATGAACAGACAGGGAGAACTTTTCATGGAGCAGCATCTGGAAGAAATCCTTGCCGGGTTCGGTGATAAATCCGTAAAAGAAGAGACGGCAATGGTATTAAGGGTTAATTCCGGAACGCAATAAGCAGACGATGATAATTAATGAAAAAGAATTAATTATCAGTGACAAACAAGCGTCATGCCTCCCCCTTATACTTACCTTAATAAGTTTAGGAGGGGGCTATTTTATGGCAAACAGGGTAGAGTTAATTACAGTTCTGGAGCGGGGAAAAATTGCGGCTGGTCAGGTTAATCATGTTTACTTGATGTTGAAGCTAAAGGGCAACAGCCTGGAGCAGCAGGACAGGGTTCCTTTGAATGTTTCATTTGTAGTGGATCGCAGCGGTTCAATGGGGGGCAGCAAGATCGAATATACCCGTCAGGCTCTGGGGATATGCTTGAACAGTATGGAGAGTAAAGATATTCAGTCGATTGTGATATTTGATCACGAGGTAGATGTCCTTATACCTCCGGTACCGGTTATCAACAAGGATATTGTCAAACATATGGTTAAACAAATTGAAGCCCGGGGAAGTACTAATCTGTCCGGGGGCCTGGTGAAGGGGGCCAACCTGGTGGGGCAAAACTTCGCTGCGGATAGAGTAAACCGGGTTATTGTCTTAACCGATGGGCAGGCAAATGAGGGCATCCGTGATCACAAAGGTTTGGTGAAGCTGGCGGCCAAGGTAGCAGAAAAGGGTATTGGCTTAAGTTGTATCGGTGTGGGCGATGATTTCGAAGAGGATCTGCTGACTGCCATGGCTGAGGCGGGACGGGGGAATTTCTACTACATTGAAAACCCGGACAACATACCCGCCATTTTTGAAGAGGAGTTGCAGGGGCTCTTGCAGGTAGTAGGTCAGGGAGTTCAACTGGAGGTTAATCTGGAGCCGGGGGTGCAGGTGCCGGCAGTTTATGGGTATGCACCGGTGCCTGTGGCAGGAGGATTATCTTTTTCTTTACCGGATTTGTATTCAGGAGAGGAAAAGATTTTGATGCTGGAAATGCTGATACCTGAACTGGAAGCAGGTGTGCACCGCTTATTAAATGTTACGTTGAAGTATCTCGATGCCGGGCAGCAGGAGGAATTTGAACTGCAGGTACCGATTGAGATATGGGTGGGGGAAGAAGCGGAAGTTAAGGGAGAAAAACCAGATCCAGAAGTGGAGAAGAATCTTTGCCTGTTTCGGATATCCGCAGCTCAAAAGAGAGCTATTGAGCTGGCCGATGATGATAACTTCGAGGAAGCGCGGGAAGTTCTGAGTGAATTCCTGGAAGCGTGTCCGTCGATTACGGATGAGGTGGTACTGGAGGCCGTGAATGAGCTGAAGGTGAGTTGTGATGCCATGAGTGGCATGACTTATGACCGCATGATGAGGAAAAATATGCAGTATAGCAGTTACCTGACCTCCAAAAACCGGCGGAGAAAGCGCTAAAAGCTACCCTTCGTTATAGTGGGATAGTGAGGTTGTTAGACTTAATTTATGCTGGTGGATTG
>JBAYYO010000296.1:0-3267 GCA_041672985.1 Syntrophomonas sp.
AGCTACAGATTTGTGTATCCCCGCAGCTACATTAGCTGGTTTAACCCCTGAAGCCAGACGAGAAATGACCTCCGACTCAGCAAAGACCGTACAGGTGTTACTTATATCAACAATGGAATCGGCCTGTTCAGCTAGTGTATCTAATTTACTAACGTCTGTTTCCAATACTCTTGACATTACCTCCAGGAAGCGTCCTGTACCCGCTGCACACTTGTCATTCATTACAAACCTGGATACCTTGCCTTCTTTTGATATAGACATGGCTTTCATATCCTGTCCTCCAATGTCGATAATTGTACGCACCGAAGGCACGAGGTGATGTACTCCTATAGCATGGCAGGTTATTTCGCTGATTTGATTATCAGCTTGCTGGAAGCCAATTCTTCCATATCCGGTTGCAACCGTTCTGCTAATATCCTCCCATCCCAAAGCGGACTTCACAAAGACTTCATCCAAGGCTCTGACCGGTCCGGTTGTGCCCGCACCACCCGTGACTGCAGCGGATGCAATGATTGTTTGTGTATTATCCATTATGACCACTTTGGATGAAGTTGAACCGATGTCGATCCCAAGCGCGTACACCATCTATCACTCCTTTCCCTTTATTCGCTTTGCAATTAATTGTAAGAGCAAAAAGCATGCCAATAGATAAATTACTGGCCAGGCATTTCAATTGCTGGATTATGAAAACCCCCATTTTGTGACACGGAAGATGCAAAATGAATATATTCTGCCAAAGTTATCGTTCTATCTCGATAGCTCTCCGCTAAGCATTCCCAGATAGACCTTTGAGGCAAGATGCAAGCGCATTTGAGAATTATTACACAAACATAAGTCGCATAATGTCGTTACAGAGGATATTTTCAGAAATTGAGGCAGGAATCATATAGCGAGGCAAAATCCCTCGCCTTTTTTGTCATTATTAGCGTAAAGCGGTTTGTAATACACGTTGTTTGTTATTAGCTTGATTGCCAGGAAATCTGCCCGTACCATACCTTACCTATAATGCACCAAATGTTTCAGGCCATTCTCTTTCTAATTGGCACACTTATTGCAAAATCAAACAAATGAGGTCTGAATGAGCGGTTAAAATCCATGAAAACTTTCATAAATGACCATCAATTTTAAGAGAGGTGTTAGCTGTGAGCGAAGATAAAATGACTTCCAAAGAATACCTGGCCGAGTTGACAGCCAAACACTACCATGACGCCATTGAAGGTAAAAAGCGTGGCGAACTGGTAGCATGGTCCAGCTCAATTGCTCCCCAGGAATTGTGCGAAACTATGGGAATTCATGTCTTGTATCCCGAGAACCATGCTGCCGCCATCGGAGCCAAAGGCGGGGCTCTACCACTGATTGACCACGCGGAATCGAAAGGCTACTCCTTGGACCTGTGCTCGTATGCCAGAATTAATTTGGCATATAAAGACATGCAGGATTGTTGCTTTGAAAACGTTCCTCTGCCCGATTTACTCATTATTTGCAACAATATCTGCAATACCCTGATCAAGTGGTACGAGAACCTTTCTAAAGAACTAAATATCCCACTTATCTGTATCGATGTGCCATATAACGTTGATTATGAAGTAACCCAGGAGCGAATTGATTATATCAAGGCTCAGTTTACAGTGGCCATTGGGCAGTTGGAGGAAATCTGTGGTAAGCCTTTTGATTATGATCGTTTTCATAGTGTGATGGAGACATCAATAAGGGCGGCCAAGGCGTGGAATCGTGCTACTTCCTATATAAATAATAAGCCCTCACCTATGAACGGCTTCAACATGTATAACTACATGGCCTTGATGGTTTGTATGCGCGGCAAGGAAGAATCGGTTAAGTTCTTCAATATACTGGCTGATGAATTGGAGGAAATGGTCAAGAACGGGCAAAGCCAGTTCCCGGTCGAGGAAAAATACCGCATTATGTGGGATGGAATCGCCTGCTGGCCTTATTTAGGTCACAATTTCAAAACCTTTAAGAACCACGGAATTAATATGGTTGGTTCAACTTATCCCTCCGCCTGGACTCTCCTATATGAAGCTGGAGACTTGGACAGTATGGCCAGGGCTTACTCGGCTATCGTTCTTAATCTCAATCTCCAACGCAACATAGACCTGAGAGTAAAAATAATCGAAGAAAGCAAGTGTGACGGCGCAGTCTATCATCTGAACCGGAGCTGCAAACTCTGTGATTTTATGCATTACAAAATTTCCGAGGAAGTATACAAACGTACGGGAGTACCTTACGTATTCTTTGATGGAGACCAAACTGATCCGCGCAACTTCGCCAAAGCTCAGTTTGAAACCAGAATTCAGGCATTGACCGAGATGATGGAAAATAACAAAGCTAAACCCCAACAAATTTAGGAGGTGATAAGAATGGAAGGTATAAAAAAAATCCTGGCAGCGATGCAAGAAGTGGTTTCCCATCCAGGTCAAGTAGTAAAGGATTACAAACAAAAAACTGGTAAAGGTGTAATCGGTTGTTTCCCGGTCTACTGTCCGGAGGAAATTGTTCATGCCGCCGGCATGTTGCCGATCGGAATGTGGGGCGGGCAGACCCAAATTTCCAAGGCCCTTACTATTGTGCCATCTTTTTGCTGTTCTATTATGCAATCCAACATAGAATTAGCTTTGAAGGGTATATATAACGACCTGGATGCAGTGATTATGTCCTCTCCCTGTGACACCCTCAAATCGATCCCCCAGGATTGGGGCTATGCGATTCCAAATATTAAGGTAATCCAGATTGTATATCCGCAGATGAGCAAAATTGATGCCGGCGCCCAGTATCTTAAGACCGAATTCCAGCGCGTTAAGCGAGAAATGGAAGCCATAAGCGGTGAGCCCATTACCGATGTAGCCCTTCAGAACAGCATCAAGGTCTATAATGAACACCGCCAAATCTTACGTGATTTTTGTACGGTAGCCCGCAACTATCCTCAGAGCATTACTCCGGTGGTACGGCATCTGGTTATTAAGAGTGGCTATTTTATGGAAAAAAGACAGCATACTATGCTAGTTAATGAGCTGATCAGTGAACTTAAGAAACTTCCAACGGAAGAATGGAAGGGCAAAAAGATAATATTAACAGGAATTACGGCCGAACCAGATGCTCTGTTGGAAATATTCAATGAAAACCGACTGACGGTAGCAGCGGATGACCTTGCTCAAGAATCCAGGCAGTTTCGGACTGATGTTCCTGCAGGAGAGGACCCCCTGCTCTGTCTGGCCCGGCAATGGTCCCTGGCTGAGGGGTGTTCACTAA
>JBAYYO010000297.1:0-3250 GCA_041672985.1 Syntrophomonas sp.
TGTTGGGCCGCCCAACATTCTGCCCCCGGTTCTCTGCTCTCTGCGCACTTCACTCATGCTAATTCCTCCTCGGAAAGCTGAGAATATACGATTTCACGATATACATCACTGCTATCCATGAGTTCCTGGTGAGTGCCAATGCCCGCAATTTGGCCATCATCCAGGACCACAATCCTATCAACATCCATAATTGTCGCCACTCGCTGCGCAATCATGAAAACTGTGGCGTCAGCTATCTCTCCCTTTAAAGCTGCTCGCAATCTAGCATCAGTTTTAAAGTCCAGAGCGGAGAAACTATCATCAAAAATATATATTTCTGGTCTTCTGATTAAGGCCCGAGCTATAGATAGTCGCTGTTTTTGCCCCCCGGAGATATTGGTTCCCCCCTGGGCAATAACGGAGTCGAACCCCTCCTCCATGGCCAGGATAAACTCGGTTGCTTGAGCCGCATCAGCAGCATGCCTGACCTCTTCATTTGTGGGTGCCACTGTTCCATAACCGATATTTTCCTTTACGGTACCGGAAAACAGAACCGTCTTCTGGGGCACAAGACCAATTTTAGCTCTAAGACTTGCCTGGGACATCTCTCTAATATCCACTCCATCGATTAAGATGCCGCCCTGCTCGATATCATAAAACCTGGGGATGAGATTGATCAGGGTCGATTTACCAGAACCAGTTCCACCAATAATAGCGGTTATCTCCCCGGGTTTGACGCTGAAAGAGATATTGCTTAACACCGGCTTTTCTGCACCCGGGTATTTGAAAGTAACATTCCTGAATTCCACAAACCCCCTGCGCCCATCACTTTCCACCGGCTGCTGCGGGTCTATTATTTCAGGGACTATATCCAGCACCTCGTTTATACGCACTGCGGAAGCTGAGGCCCGCGGTATCATAACAAACATCACAGAAACCATTATTATTGAAAACATAATCTGCATAGCATATTGAATAAAGGCCATTAATGCCCCCACCTGCATATGCCCATTGTCAATACGTATACCCCCAAACCAGATGATAGCAATGATGGTAAAATTCATTACCAGCATCATTATGGGCATAAGCGCAGCCATTATTTTATTTACTTTTATAGCATTGTCGGTAAGGTCAGAGTTGGCCTGATCAAAGCGCACCTCTTCCCTTTCAGTACGGTTAAATGCGCGTATAACCCGAATACCAGTCAGCGCTTCCCGCACCACCAGATTCAATTTATCAATTTTTAGCTGCATGAGTTTGAAAAGGGGAATACCCTGGCGGGCAATAACAGTGATAATCCCGGCAATTATAGGGATTACAATTGCCAGGGCCAGGGTCAGGGTTTTATCCTTCGTCAGGGCCATAATAATACCACCTATGCACATCAAGGGGGCTTGGACCATCATGCGCAATATGATTACGGTTACCATTTGCACCTGGGTAATATCGTTGGTGGTTCTGGTAATTAGAGTTGCCGTACCCAGCTTGTCAAATTCGTGCAATGAAAAACCTTCAACTTTTGAGAACACCTGGCTTCGCAGCAGGCTCCCAAAGCCTACGGCCGCTCTCGCTGACAGAAAGTTGGCCACAATTGAACAGATGGTGCCACCTGCGGTTATCAGCAGCATCAGAGCACCAATTCTCATGATATAGTTGGTATCACTCCCAACGATACCGATATCAACAATATCTGCCATCAATGTGGGCAGATATAACTCTGCCAGCGTTTGGGCAAAAACCAGCAACAGCACCATAATTATCGGCAGTCTATATGGTTTTAAATATTTGTATAGTTTAAGCGCGGATCATCATCTCCACCCAGTTTATAAATAAATTTCGTCCCATCAAAAAGGCCATTCCAAATTTCCAGGCTGTTATAATTGCCATCAAAAACGACCACTCGCTTTGATGATAGTTTTTAATCAAAACAAGTGGCCGCTAGAATAATAACCTTGTGACTAATCAGTTTCACCCAGGTGAAATCTTTCATGCAGAGCCTGAACCGCCGCTTCGATTTCATCCTCATCGATGATGCAGGATATCTTGATTTCCGAGGTACTGATCATATGAATATTAATATCTTTACGAGCCAGGGCGTCAAACATAGTGGCAGCCACGCCTGGATTGCTCTGCATACCTGCTCCAACTATAGACACCTTGGCTACATCAATACTGTAAGACATTCCCGAGGCCCCTATCTTCATGACTATTTCGTTCACCACCGCCCGAGCTTTTTGAAATTCATTCCTCTCAATGGTGAAAGCGATATCGTTGCGATTATCTCGCATAGCACTTTGAATAACCATATCCACATTTATGCGGTTATCAGCCAACATTTTAAAAATGATGCTGGCCACCCCGGGTTGATCAGGAACATCAAATAGGGCAATCCTGGCTACGTTACAGTCATGGGCAACTCCACTAACGATTCTTTGTCTTTCCATCTTCCCAACCTCCGTTATTATCGTTCCGGGATTATTATTGAAACTGCTCCTAACTTCCACATCAACCCCATACAACATGGCACATTCGGCTGCCCGCGGCTGTAGTACCCCAGCGCCCAAACTGGCCATCTCCAGCATTTCTTCATATGGAATACTGGCTAGCCGACGAGCATCTTTCACTATACGGGGATCGGCTGTGTAGACTCCGTCCACATCCGTAAATATCATACAGCGGTCCGCCTGGAGATCCGCTGCCAGGGCTACTGCGGTGGTGTCGGACCCCCCCCGTCCCAGGGTGGTAATTTCCCCCGCCGGGGAAATACCCTGAAATCCAGCTATAATGACTACGTTACCCTTGTCAATCTCATCTCTGATCCGAGCCGTTTCCAGGCCGATAATACGTGCTTTGCTATGCTGATCATCAGACTTTATTCCCGCCTGCCAGCCTGTTAACGACACTGCCTGACATCCTCCGGCGGCCAGAGTGAGTGCCAAAAGGGAAGCTGACTGCTGTTCCCCGGTGGCTAACAGCATGTCCATCTCTCGCTTATCCAGATTTTTACCAATGTTCCCTGCCAGTTCTAATAAATCGTCAGTCGTATCTCCCATAGCCGAAACCACTACCACAACATCATTGCCCTGGCCTTTCATCTCCGCTATGCGGTTGGCAACGTTATGTATTTTTTCCAGTGATGCCACTGAAGAACCGCCAAATTTTGCTACCAATAAAGACAATTCTTTTCACTCCCCCTATTATGCTATGCGTATGCAGGTTCAAACTTGTAATCCAAATCGTCTTTACCTATCCGTCAATTCCCTCAAGTCTG
>JBAYYO010000298.1:0-3250 GCA_041672985.1 Syntrophomonas sp.
TCGAAAAAAATCACCAGGCCCCGGTTTTCCCGATGGGGGCCGAAGGTGAACTCTTTGAAGACTACATCAGAACAGCGTTCCAGCAGATAACGCAAATCGTCGGCATTTTCCTGCAGTTTGTCTGATATAGGTTTGGCAACGACCGCGCGGGTACCTGGTGGCGGGTCAGTTTTTTGTTTAGTCTTCAGGTAACGCAATTAAATCCCTACTTTGCAATAAAATCAAGCGGCCGGACTATCCAATTTGGTATCAGCCGCGGGCACAGGCTTGAAAAGCAGCACTATAAACACCAAAAAGGGGATAAGAATGTAAAAAATACCGTATACATACGGAATTAATTCATGAACTATAATTTGTATTTCCGCTATATTCCGACCGACCATAAGCGATCCAATACCAATCACAACAGAAGTTGGTGCCGCCAGGAAGCGGTAATCGCGGAGAGCAAAGACCTGTTGGGTGGTATAGCAAACTAAGTACCATTTTACGGTAATTGCAGCAAAGGTACCGATTATCCAAACGGATACGAAGACTACATCGATATTTTGGATAAAATCGCTGACCGTTATCGAGCGCACCAGCTTAAAAGTCGGGAAAGAAATCAAGTTAGCGTAATCGACCTCAAAATTCAAGAGGGTAGTCATGGTGGTAATAGTTATTATGGCTATATAGGTATAGAGAACCATAAATACGGGGCGGGAAACCTTGTGGCGATCATTAGCGAAATGAGCCAGGGCCAATATGGCTATCATGTCTCCGGTGATTAAAAAACTATAAAGAAAGGCTTGGCCAAAACCCGCGTAATCAGTACCCAAAATAGGAATCAGGGACCCAACATGGGGAGCTTGAGCCAGGCTTATAAAAACCAATAATACAGAAAGAGGCAGCCCCAAAAGGACAACTATTTCAGATACCCGGGCGACATTCTCCAGCCCTGTTTTCAAAGCGTAGCAGCCAGTTAATAACATAGCACCGATATAGACGCTTAGGGGAGTAGTGGGGACAATACTGCTGCCTATTAGAGCTACGAAATAACGCAGGGTAAAGGCAATTGTGAATAAGAAAACCAGTATATACAAAAAACCAACTATTTTACCCGCCACTTTGCCCAGACAGTCTTCCAGGAGAGCGGGAAAAGGCCGGGGGCTTTTTTTTATTATATACATATATACATAGACAAGCAGGAAGCCGGGAATGATTGAAGTTAGGACGGCCAGCCAGGCACCATTGCGAGCGGCATGAATTACTACCATGGGGGTAATCAAGTAGGCTAGAGATACTGTTGACGTTACGAGCAGGCAATAGATTTGAAAATTACTAATCCGGTTCATTATTCACTCCACCTTCTATATTTCGCACACAGCTATTTTCGCCAAAACTGTCAATTATTATGTGGACTATTATTTTTTTTACAGGTATGTGTTCAAAAAGTGAATAAAAGGATATTTTGAGTTATATACTATCACTGAGAAAGTAAATAACATTTTCAATATATTTAGAAAAGGAGGGACAACTGTAAAATGAAAGCAACAGGAATTGTTCGCCGTATTGACGACCTGGGACGTGTTGTTATTCCCAAGGAAATTAGAAGGACGCTGCGCATACGCGAGGGAGACCCCCTGGAGATTTTTGTAGATCGTGAAGGCGAAGTTATTTTAAAGAAATACTCTCCTATTGCGGAATTAGGAGATTTCGCTAAAGAATACGCAGAATCCCTATATGAAACCACCGGCCATATCTCCATGATTGCTGACCGAGACGTGATCATCGCTATAGCGGGCGGCAACAAAAAAGAGTTCTTAAGCAAACCCATTGGGAAACTGTTGGAAAAGTCCATGGAGGACCGCAGCACTATCATAATAAATGAGTTGGATAAGCCGGAAGATGAAAACATGCATATCATTCAGAGTGATGACCGGGAATACACCATCAGAGCACAGGTGGCAGCCCCGATTATTACCCAGGGCGACCCCATCGGCGCAGTCGTTATAGTTAGTAAAGAGGCAGGAGCCAAAATGGGCGAAATGGAGGTCAAGCTGGCGGAGACAGCCGCAGGATTCCTGGCCAAACAGATGGAAAGTTAGATATTACTATCCAAGAGGCGGTCTTATATCATGATAAGATCGCCTTTTGTGCTGAACGGGCCCCAATACTTGTCCCGCTCCTGCGGGCAGGATATCCCCCAACCGGGTTTGAGGGGTATCCTCTTTTAAACCCAAAACCACACGCAGGATAGTCTCCCCCACGGGGCTTGAGGGGGGGCGAGCGGGGAAAAAATCCAGGCTATACCAAGAGCAGTATGGTATAATGTACCTCGTGAAAATGGGGAGGAAAAATCTGAAAGAAATTATTTCGTGAAGTTTTGTGCTTGAGCGTTCGCGAAAGGAATGGATATAAAAACATGGACAAAACTGGGAACTTTCTCAGGGGAGCGCTGGTGTTGAGCATTGCTGGTGCGCTGAGCAAAATACTGGGGGCAGTGTACCGTATACCTCTGGCCCGGCTGCTGGGCGGAGAAGGCATGGGACTTTACCAGATGGCCTATCCGATCTACACGACCATATTAGCCCTCGCTACCGCGGGAGTGCCGGTCGCCATAAGCGTCATGGTGGCTCGCAAAGAAACCCAGGGTTATACTGGCGACAGCAAGAAAATATTTCGTTTATCAATCATAATATTACTCATATTCGGATTCCTGCTAACCGTATTAGTTATGAAGAGCGCCCATTTCCTGGCCAACACCGTCCTGCACGAACCTCGGGCCTACTACCCTATACTGGCGGTAGCCCCGGCCATATTCTTCTCCGGTTTGATGTCCGTTTTTCGGGGCTATTTTCAAGGTCACCAGTGGATGATACCTACCGCCGTATCGCAGGTCTTGGAGCAGCTCTTCCGGGTGACCGCCGTCATTATCCTGGCCTTTATACTCTTTCCCCGCGGACTGGAATATGCCGCCGCCGGTGCCACCTTTGGAGCGGTCGTGGGGGGCGTGGTAGGCTTAATAGTATTAACCATATTCTATATAAAATATAAAAATACCGAGGCAGCTCAAGCCGGGCCCCTCCTGTATAGCGGGGCGGGATCAGCCCAAATGGCCCGGGAACTGGTCAGCCTGGCTATTCCAGTATCCTTTGGCGCAGTAGTTCTGCCCCTGGTGCAAGTTCTCGATGCCATCATTGTACCGGGCCGTTTGATCGCCATTCAATATACTACCTCCCAGGCCACCGCACTATACGGGCAGTTGTCAGGT
>JBAYYO010000299.1:0-3250 GCA_041672985.1 Syntrophomonas sp.
TATTGGTGATACTTAATGGCGGCCTGAATCATCTCAAATTCCTTTCTTCACCAGACGGTTGCCCTTGACAATCAGAAAGATTATTCCTGCTCCGATTCCAGCCACTACAAAGGCCAGTGAACTATGGGAGCCATACCAAATGATGATGGGAAGCAGGGCATAAGGCAGTCCCTGCATCACCTCATCCCTTATTACTGTAACTGCCTTTCCAGCCCCTACTCCGGCTAAATGCAGTATATATATACAGTTGCCTATCCACAGAGCTGCACTGGTAATTCCAAACAAAATTATCGTATAAAGGGCGTCACCCTTTATTCCGCCCATTATTAAAGCCAGCAGACGGGTGGTAAACATAATAATATTTATAATTAAGCCGGCTCTCTGCTGCTCCATAACCGAAAATAAGCTGGATAAGGGTGATGAAATAAATACAAATAACGACCACAGACTCAACCAGCGTACAAATTCTCCGGCGGTTACCCATCTTGCCCCAAATATAAGGCTGAACAGGTCAGGTGCTACAATGGTTATCAATAAAATAGGCACAAAGCCAATTGCCAACAGGCGCTGAAACATATCAACGGTCAAGCGGTCCAGAGTTCCGTTATACTTCGCTTCATTTGCCCAGGGATAAAAAACCTGAGCAATAGATCCTCCTATAACCCCCATGGGGGTAGTCAAGACCCGGTGCCCCAGGGCATAATAACCTACCACAGACGGGGTAAAAAAGTATCCCAGGAGTAATACCGGTAACATGGTTGAAGCCGTATTTAGCATACCTGACCAGGATGAGTAAATCGGGAAATCTTTATAACGGAGCAAGGTTCGCTTAGTATCTGCTGCATTTATAAAAGATCGCAGCGATTTACCTTCATCTCTAATAATCTGCCCGGCTAATCTTCCGGTAGCTGATAGCTGCCCTATTATAGATCCCGCGATCAAACCAGATGCACCTGCATGAAAAGTTTGCCCGCCCAAGATTTGGGCACCGGCTGTTACAGTGCTTTGCATAATTGTTCGTGCCGATAAACGGCTGAATTGTTTACGCCGGATGCTCCAATAGTTAAATGCCTGAAACAGGCCGGCGGCTATAAGGCTAAGGGGTAAGAACCAGAGCCAGGGGGCTAGTTCCGGTGCACCCAGCAAATTTGCTAACCAAGTTCTAAAAAAGCCTGCCAGCAGCAGCGTCAATCCCGCCATAAGAAAACATATAAGTATGGAAAGAAAAAGTAAATTGGCAGCGTCCTCATCCTTTTCCGGCAGTACAATGGCCAGTTCAAAGCGCCCGCAGGATACCACTGCCAGGATGCCCAGGACCGACGAATAAAGGGTAAATATTCCAAAGTCCTTCGGACTATAGAGTCGGGTTAGAATCGGTGCCACTAAAATCATTAGGGCTTGGGCAAAGGTGGTTCCGGTCATCAGAGTGATTACGCTTCTAGCGAAGCCACCCGAGGGAAGTTTCGCTTCCAGGAATGCGCGCAGTCTAGCTAGCATAATTTTTCCTGGTTTTCCCTATAGATCTGATCCAACAGATAAAGTGATTTCCTGCCTTCGGGCCCATCACTGACGGGGTTGGCTTTACCCCGCAGACATTCGATAATATTATGATAATAACTGGCATGGCCGAAGCCGTAGACGGAAGTGGGATTAGTATTGCATTGTTCCAGTTCAGCATCGTAGGCCCGGGTATCCGCAAATTCCCAGCGTTCGATTTTATTCAGGGAAGTGCCTGCTACACGGACAGTACCTTTTTCGCCCAGTATGGTGATTGAACCCTCCATATTTTGGGGGTGTGTAAGTACGGTAACATTAATGCTGCCGATAGCTCCGCTGGCGAACTTCATTATCGCTGCACCAGTGTCTTCGGTTTCGATATTGCGGGCCAAGGTAGCTGTAATAGCCTTAACTTCTGCAACTGCTCCGCCGAACCACTGCACCATATCTACATAATGGGAAGCCTGGTTCATGAATGAGCCTCCATCAAATGCCCAGGTACCCCGCCAGGAAGCCATATCATAATAATCCTGGGGGCGAGTCCAGAACACATTGGAGGTGATCATGTAAATTCGGCCGAAACGACCCTCTTCGAAAGCCCTGCGTACTAGCTGGATGGACGGATTAAGGCGGTTCTGCAGTACTACGAACAGTTTTACCGCGGCTTGATCACAGGTTCTTATTAATTCATCACCTTCGTTTAGCTGGCAGGCCATCGGTTTTTCAGTTAAGACGTGTTTACGAGCCTGGGCTGCCTGGATGCCGTGCTCAGGGTGCAGACCGGACGGGGTGCAAATGGCTATCAGATCTAAATCGGTGTCGGCTAGCATTTCCCCATAATTAGTTGTCCAGTTGGCTATTTTATATATATCCGCAGCTTGCCGGGCGCGGTCTGCTATGATGTCACAACAGAAGGTGCAGCGGGCTTCAGGTTGAGCTGCGATGGCTGCCAAATGATTTTTGGATATTCGGCCGCAGCCGATTAGGCCTATATTCACCAACTTTAACAACTCCTTAATAACAGAGACTAAAAAGACCGATCATTCATAAACCGTTTAATACTCTGGACTATATAAGAAACATTTCCTGAGCTTAAGTCAGGATCTATGGGTAGTGCCAGCACTCTGCGGCAAGCCTTCTCTGCTTCCGGCAGATCACCCTGAGAATAGCCCAGATCCTGATAACATTGCTGCAGATGCAAAGGAATAGGATAATATATGGCAGTATCAACACCGCATTCCTTCAGGTATCCGGCCAGCTCATCCCTGGGGTCGGTTTGAATTACGTATTGGTGAAATACGTGTCCTGCAGCTATTTCCGGGCACGTAACTATTTCGGTCAGGCCGTGGGAGCGAAATTCATCATTATAAATAGAAGCCACCTGGCGGCGCTTTTCGGTCCATTTGCTAAGGTATTTTAGCTTTACATCGAGAATGGCAGCCTGAATGGTATCCAAACGACTGTTGCAGCCCACCACCTGATGATAGTATTTTGTCCTGGAACCATGGACACGCAGCATACGGAGTTTCTCGGCCAGATCATCATCGTTAGTAACTACCATACCTCCGTCACCATAGCAGCCCAGGTTCTTGGAAGGGAAAAATGAGTAGCAGCCGGTGCTGCCGATGGTTCCGGCTTTGGCTGTTACCGGTGCACAACCGGGATCGGTTGGCCCGTTTCCCCCCTCATGGTCCGAGACCAACTGCACATCCGCATTGATGGCCTGACAGGCGTCTTCGATTACATATAGGTT
>JBAYYO010000300.1:0-3247 GCA_041672985.1 Syntrophomonas sp.
CATATCACCGGAACCATCGAGGCACTGACAACATTTTCTCTTACCGTTTGTATGAGCAGGTTATCGGCAATTTCCTCATCATTATAAAAAAGCTCCAGGAGCGTTTCACTCGTTTCAGCCAGTTTCTCGACCATCTCCTGACGCCATTGCAAGGCCTCTTTCATGTAGTCATCCGGGATAGCTGTTTCCATTACTTCATTACCAAGACTTCCGGCGAAGGTCTGGTAGTTCATCTTAACGAGATCGATGATGCCAGTAAAAGCCTCATCTTCAAAGACAGGTAGAGTCAGCACGAGGGGGTTGCCACCCAAACGTTTTTTTATCTGCTCAACTACACGGTGAAAATCTGCACCGATAGCGTCCATTTTATTGACATAAGCTATCCGTGGCACCTTATACTTATCGGCCTGTCTCCATACTGTTTCTGATTGGGGCTCAACGCCGCCTTTAGCACAGAAAATAGCCACCGCTCCATCCAGTATGCGCAAGCTTCTTTCCACCTCGGCAGTAAAATCCACATGCCCGGGGGTATCAATGATATTAATACTGGTCCCTTTCCATACGCATTTAGTAGCAGCGGAAGTTACTGTAATACCACGTTCTTTTTCTACATCCAGATAGTCCATTACGCTTTTGCCGTCATGCGTTTCACCCATTTTATGAGTTAGACCAGTATAATATAAGATGCGCTCTGTTGTCGTGGTCTTGCCCGCATCAATGTGAGCAATTATGCCGATATTTCTTAAATCTCTTAGCATCTCTAACTTTCACTCCTCCTGTAGGAAAACAAAAATTAACGGCAATACTGAATCGTAATGCCGCAAAGAGCAGAATTCCCAGTTTTCGAGCGCACATAATGGAATTAAACGCCCAAGGTAATATAATAGTAGCTTAAATAGTATTTGTCAAGCTTACAATACTTTACTTACTTCAATAATGGAGAAATAACTTTAAACTCGGGACTGCCGGACACTTTCAGCAGGTCGAACAGTACTGTTTCAGTATTGGTAATAACCGCACCTGCACCTTGCATGAGTTCCAACCCATTGAGGTAATTCTCCTTGAACCGGGAACATACGGCGTCTTTTACCACATGCACCGAGTAACCGGCCTCAACTAAATCGCGGGTGGTTTGAAAAACACATACATGGGTTTCACTGCCGGTCATAAGAACTGTAGTCCTATTGCCAGCCGCGAGAATGTCCTTTAAGCCTTCGTAGGCGGAAAAGCTGACCTTCTCGATATAATGATAATCTTTCAAATTGGCCTTGATATCATCCACAGTATTACCCAAACCACGAGGATATTGTTCGGTAATAATAACCGGTATTCCCAATTGTTCTGCTGCTATCAACAATAGATTAGTGTTTTTATAAACCTTATCACTGTGTGCCATAACCTTCATAAGTCTTTCTTGAAAGTCTACAACAACTAAAATCGTATCATCTTTATGCAGCTTATAGTTAGCTGTCATCGCTACTCCCTCCCAGTTTATAATCAGCCTATTCTTAAGTCTACATGTTGGTAATTCATTTTACCTAACTAGCTTCATCTGAGCAAGTATTTTGTGTATTCATTGACTAACATACTAATTGTGGTGTGAAACGGTATAATATAATAGATACTATCTAACCCTTAAATAATTTCCAACGTTATTCATTAGGAGGTAATCAGTTTTGAAAAAAAATCTGCTATTAATTTTGACCTTCGTAATTATAGTTGGATTTATATTTACCAGGTTTATTCCCCTCTATAATCAGGAAGGCAACCCGCTTCCGATTGCATCAGCAGCCATCAAGCTGGCTGTAAATAACTCCGCTATCGAGACTATCTCCACCCAACCGGAAGAATATTTGGTCCGCACTACAGACGGGATTGCTCCGGTGGTATCCCTTATGGAAAGCCGGGGTTGGCGCTACAAAGAGCAGATGGGATCAGGAATTCTATTCGTCAACAACGGTGAATTACTGACTTTAGAAAGTCGTATGTATTCAAGGTATTATATGATACTTTCCTCTCCCGAAGCAAATAGCCGACCGGTTAATGCAGCCTCCGCAACCATTAACCTCACGGCTACCGGTGATATTTTAATGCATAATACGGTAATTGCTTCCGGAAAGAATGGGGATGACTATAATTTTAATCACCTTTTTGCTCCAGTCCAACATCTTATTGCGGAGGGAGACTACGCTTCTGTAAATCTGGAATGCGCATTGGCGGGAACCTCTACCGGGTATACCGGTTACCCTCTTTTCAACAGCCCGGACAATATCGCTGATGCCTTACATAATTCTGCATTCGACCTGGTTGTAACTGCCAACAATCACATTCTAGACCGTGGTTATCAGGGAGCAGTTCGGACCATGGATGTGCTTCGCCAGGCGGGTCTGGATACAACTGGCACGTTCAGAACCCAGACCGAGAAAGAGAAATTTCTGATAAAGGACATCCGGGGAGTTAAGGTAGGTTATTTGGCCTACAGTTATAGTACCAATGGCATTCCGGTCCCTCAGGATAAGCCCTGTTTCTATAACTTTTTGGAGCCTGACAAGATCATTAACGATATAACGGCATTGCGGCCGGATGTAGATGTGTTGGTGCTAATCCTGCACTGGGGAGTTGAATACAGCCCCTATCCAACTGAACAACAACGAAAGCTGGCTACAGAATTCTTTAAAAACGGTGCCGACGTAATTCTGGGCAGTCACCCTCACGTTATTCAACCCATGGAAACAATGAAAATTAACGGTCAGGATAAGTTTGTTATTTACTCTATGGGCAATTCCATGGGCAACCAGAATGGAGTGGAACGCAATAGCGGAGTTATTTTAAATCTGCAATTCACCAAGAACCTGACCCAGGGCGCTACAAATTTGACCGGGGTCAGCTATACCCCGACCTTCATTCATCCCTATTATGCAGATGGCCGGCGGATGTTTCGGGTAATTCCCATAGAAGAAACCATTGCTGCCATTGAAGCCGGGCAGGATCCCTACCTGGGACGTGACAGCCTTCCACTGCTGCAACAGGTTTTGGCGGCTACTAATGCAACCTTGAATAGACCGCTTAAATAATCTCAGGCAGCAAAATTGGTTTTCATAACCCCGTTTACGGCAGGAACAACATCCATTATGATGTATGCAGACCTCTAATATTTGTTACAATAAAAAGAGGGATTTGAAGATAGGAGGATGGTTATGGATCAAAATGAAATTAAAATTATTAAAACTGCAATTCTGAACGAGAT
>JBAYYO010000301.1:0-3247 GCA_041672985.1 Syntrophomonas sp.
CAGCCGCGATTAATGGGATCATCATAGACTGCCTGATCATAAGCAGGTTCTTCCAGCATGGTCATGTCCATCTGCCCCATAACCCAGGTTGGTTCCCAGTAGTAACCGACCCAGGGCTGACCCTTTTCATAGGCCGCCACCATGGAAGCAGCTAAAGCCGGATCGGAACCGGTGCTGAAGATATTGAAAGTCTTATCCAGGCCATAAGTTTTGGCTTTCGTCTCATTGATTTCAGTTACTGCCCAGCCAGGAGGGCTATTGTGGAAACGGCCTTTAGTGGGTACTTCGGGATCTTTGAAGAGTTCCCAGTAACGCGGCAGATCAGCCACCGATTTCAAATCCGGGGCTATGGGTTGGATACCGCGTTCGGAATCACCTTTGATCATATAAGTTGGTACATACCATCCCTGGGGAGCATCCGGGTAATTGGACCCCAGATCCAATACCTTCCCGCCTTCTAAAGCCTCGGCCCAAGGTTTTTCATAATTATCCTTCCAGACTTCCATGGTAATATCCACATCACCCCTGCTAAGACCCTGCAGCAAGGGCAAGGTTTCTCCAAAAGTGTATTCCGGTTTAGGATAGCCATAACCATGCTCGATAATAAAGCCAGCGATACGGTTGTGTACCTTGACGCTATCCCAGGTAATATCAGCCAAAACCAGTTTTTCCTTTTCACCCCCATTATTTGAGGAACTAGTTTGACCTCCCCCACAACCGACCATGGTAAAGCTAAAAATAAGCAACACCAAAACCAGCAACGACTTTACCGCAGCCTTACCTAAAAAATGATTTCTTTGCATCATAGAAAAATTAAGTCCTCCTTCCGGCCATAAGCCCATAGCAAGCCGGGGGAGCAGGTGAGAAAAGAGATATAGATTATTGAGACAAATAAGTACCTTGCAAGAAATGTCACAGATAAACAGTAATGTCAACTTACTAGTTGCCCTATTACTTAAGAAGATCCCCATCTCGCCTACGAGGTTAGCTGACGGACTCGGGCTTGGGTTAGCCCTACTCTATAGTCCAAATACTGGATTCACAGAGATTCGCCCCAAAAACTGGTTCCCCCGCGCCTCGACTTCGAGGCTTAGGCCACATAATATTACAATTTTAACGGAATATTTCCATAAGCGCAAATTAGAAAAGGCTGATTATCGGGCTTATCTCTTCATCTGGATACGTTATCGGGGTATATTACATAGTAATTTATCTATATGCCCCTAATACTGCCATTTCCTCCCGGGGACAGGGGGACAGGTTGAGACCACTGAAAAAGTCTGATAAATGTCATCCTGAGGAGCTGCAGGCGACGAAGAATCTCTTTGAGTCCGTAATATTAGGCCTTCCGCTAACGAGATTCTTCGCTATCGCTCCGAATGACACGCAAAAGAGCACTTCTTCAGTAGTCTCGGACAGGTTTACTGTCCCCTTCAAGGCGAGGGGACAGTAAACCTGTCCCCCTGTCCCTCTTCTTCTTTGAGGTTGCGCATTTCGAAATATATTAATGTCGCGGTTAGGCATACTGCCAGTAAATCAGCCATAGGCGCGGCTCTCCATGCCCCTTCCACACCCCAAAAACGCGGTAAGATCAGCAGCAAGGGTATAAAGAACAGGACCTGCCGCGACAGACTGAGGACGGCTGCTTGGCGTGGCTTGCCGACCGCCTGGAAATAGGTTGAACTAACGATTTGAAAACCAACAACCGGTATGAGGGCCATATATATCATCATAGCATGGGTGGTCATCGCCGTAAGTGCAGTATCGTTCTCGCTAAACAGCCCCACCAGTTGCCCCGGCCAAATGTGAATGGCCAGGTATCCAGCCAGAGCGATGCCAGTTCCTGCCCAAACCGCCATTTTCCATGTCGATCTAACCCGTTTATATTGCCGGGCTCCATAATTGAAGCCGATTATCGGCTGCGCCCCCTGAGCCACTCCCAATACGGGCATAAACAACAAAGTGGCAATACTCATGATAATACCAATAGCCGCCAGGGCCATATCTCCTCCATGAACCATCAGCGTCTTGTTAAGGATAACCTGCTGTATGCTGGAGGCAATTTGCAGGGCAAAAGGTGCGAAACCAATCGCCATAATACTTGAAAGTATTGACCAGCTGGGGCGCAGGTTGCAAACCCGAATCTTAACCAGGCTACGGCCGGTCAGGAAATATCCCAACACCCAGGCGGCGGAAATCCCCTGGGCCAGTATGGTTGCGAAAGCCGACCCCTTCATGCCCCAGCCCAACTCGAAAATAAACACATAATTTAGAACCACATTAATCACTGCCCCCAGTAATTGCGTATACATGGCCACCCTGGGGTTACCTTCCGCCCGAATGAAATTATTCATACCCATACTGATAGAACCAAACACCGCGCCCAGCATAATTATTTGCGTAAAGTCCCGGGCATAGGGCAGAACCTCCGGGCTGGCTCCACAAGCAACCAATACCGGTTCCGTAAAAATAAAGAAAAGGGCGGCAAAAAAGGCCGGCAAAATAATTAGCATACCAGTGGCATTGCCAGCTATATGCTCAGCTTCCTCTTTCTTTTGTTGTCCCAGACGAATCGATATCAAGGCCGTAGCTCCCACCCCTATTAGGATGGATATAGCCATCATGATAACCATTATAGGAAAGGCTACAGTAGTGGCGGCGATGGCGATCGAACCTATCCCCCGGCCCAGGAATATCCTGTCTATCACATTATAAAGAGAATTGACCAGCATTCCGACTATAGCCGGCAAAGAAAAGGTCCAGAGCAGCGGGCCTATATTCTTATCTAGCATTTCTGCGGAACGATCCATCAAGCAACTCCTTCAATATTTATTGCAAAGACATAAGAGCGATTCTTTTGTGTTACAACGCCGATTATAGCCAGGCGGGAAACATCACCCGCCGCCCGGTATTATTTCTATCTCAGATGTATTTGGCGTTGGGTTTGGCTCTCTAGCGGAAAAACCAAATCTTCTGGCGGGGACACTAAACCTGTCCCCCTGTCCCCTCTCAATTGAGTTTAACAGCAAATATAATTGGGAGCAATAAAATATACGGGGCTGCTGCCCGAATGAGAAAGCGGACAAAAAAACCCGCCAGATTAAACAAGCTGGGGGATCTTAATTCATAACTAGCATTTTTCCTACGGCAGGATGGCACCATCGAGCGGGGCTGTCCCGGGTTTCAAGATGCATCACTAACATTTGTCCTGCGGAAATTGGCTATTAAAGCTGAAAACCTTTTTCTC